>JAGQSN010000254.1 GCA_020439555.1 Acidimicrobiales bacterium
TGCCGATGTCGTGCACGTCGCCCTTGACGGTGCCGATGACGATGCGGCCCTTGGAGGAGTCCTCGCCCTCGACCTTGTCCATGAACGGTTCCAGGTATGCGACTGACGCCTTCATGGTCTCGGCGGACTGGAGCACGAACGGCAACTGCATCTCGCCGGCACCGAACAGGTCACCGACGACCTTCATACCGCCGAGGAGGTGCTCGTTGATGATGTCCAGCGGGGTGATGCCCTCGGCCATCGCCGCGTCGAGGTCCTCGATCAGGCCCTCACGGTCACCATCGATGATGCGGTGGTGGAGACGCTCGCCGACAGGCCAGCCGGAGCGGTCCTCCTTCTCCTCGACGTGCACGGTCACATCCGCGAACACCTCGAGGAACTTCGCGAGCGGGTCGTAGTCCTCGGCCCCTTCCGACAGCAGCCCGGCGCTGCCCCGCCGGTCGAAGATCAGGTCGAGTGCGACGTCGCGCTGCTCATCGGGGATCTTCGAGAGCGGAAGGATCTTCGAGGCGTGGACGATCGCCGAGTCGAGGCCGACCTTCGTGCACTCGTCGATGAACACGCTGTTGAGCACGTGACGTGAGGCCGGGGAGAGGCCGAAGCTGACGTTGGACACGCCGAGGGTCGTGAAACAGCCGGGGATCTCCTGCTTGATCCGCCGGATCGCCTCGATCGTCTCCATGGCGTCGCGGCGCAGGTCGTCGTCACCGGTGGAGAGCGGGAACGTGAGGGCGTCGAAGATCAGGTCGCTGTTCTCCAGTCCGTAACGGTCCCGGGCGAGCTCCGCGATGCGCTTGGCTACGCGGACCTTCCAGTCCGCCGTGCGGGCCTGGCCCTCCTCGTCGATGCACAGGCAGATGACCGCGGCGCCGTACTCCTTGGCGAGGGTGAAGACGCGGTCGAGCCGCGAGCCCGGGGCCTCGCCGTCCTCGAGGTTCGCCGAGTTGAGGATCGAACGACCGCCGACCCACTGGAGCCCCGCTTCCATGACCTCGGGCTCGGTCGAGTCGAGCACGAGCGGTGCATTGGCCTGGGTGGCGAACCGCGACGCGATCTCGTCCATGTCGCCCGTGCCGTCACGGCCGACGTAGTCCACGCAGACGTCGAGGACGTGCGCGCCCTCCTTGATCTGCTGGGTCGCCATCGCTGTGCACGTGTCGTAGTCACCGGCGAGCATCGACTCGCGGAACTTCTTCGAGCCGTTGGCGTTGGTCCGTTCGCCGATCATCAGGAACGACAGGTCCTGGTGCAGCGCAACGGGTGAGTAGATCGACGTCACTGACGGTTCGTGCACGGGGGTGCGCGGCGCGGGGGTCAGGTTCGGTGCCATTTCGGCGAGGCGGGCGATGAACTCGGGCGTAGTTCCGCAGCAGCCGCCGATCACCTGTACGCCCAGCTCCTCGACGAAGCGGCGCTGGTGGGTCTCCATTTCTTCCGCGGAGAGGTCGTAGTGCATCTTCCCGTCGACCACCGACGGCAGGCCGGCGTTCGGGAGGCAGGAGATCGGTACGCGGCTGTGCTGGCTGAGATGGCGGATGTGTTCGCTCATCTCGGTCGGGCCGGTCGCGCAGTTCAGGCCGATGACGTCGATGCCCAGCGGGTCGATCGCGGCGAGCGCGGCGCCGATCTCGGTGCCGACGAGCATCCGACCGGTCAGCTCCATCGTGACCTGCGCCTGGATCGGCACCTGTCGGCCGACCTTCGCCATCGCTCGACGGACCGCGATGACCGATGCCTTGAGCGCGAGCAGGTCGAAGTGCGTTTCGAGGATGAACAGGTCGATCCCGCCTTCGAGCAATCCCTCCGCGGCGACCTGGTAGTGGTCGCGCAGTTCGGCGAAGCGGATCTGGGCGAGGCTCGGCGACTTCGTGCCCGGCCCGAGGGAACCGGCGACGTAACGCTTACGGTCCGGGGTCGAGAAGGAGTCGGCGACCTCGCGGGCGATCCGGGCGTTGGCGAGCGCGATCTCGTGGGCCCGGTCGGTGAGGCCGTACTCGCCGAGCGGCACGCCGAAGGCGCCGAA
>JAGQSN010000255.1 GCA_020439555.1 Acidimicrobiales bacterium
GCCGCCGGCCGCCATGATGTCGGCGTTGATCCGGTCGATGTCGGCGCGGAGTTGGTCGAGGTCGTTGCGGACCGCCTGGAGACGGCGCGACATCTCCGGCATCGTCGACCTGAACCGCACGGCCAGTCCGCCGTCCCACACGTCGGGTTGGGACAGGGTGCGCCCGTGCTGGTCGACCTGGGAGATCTGGTCGGCGAGTCCGCCGTTGATGATCGATGCGAGCGCAGTGATCGAGGACCTGGCGGTGTCGGTGGAGAGAACTCTTGGCATCGGTGCTCCTGAAGGTGGGGGATGATGAGGCCAGAATACATGAAACAGCACGAAAAGCAATAACGATCTCTTCTTCTAAGGGAGGGCGACCTGGACGAACCCTTCCGGGTCGCCGACCAGCCAGCCACGGCCCGCGACCATCTCGAGGTGGACGTCCCGGGGGATGCGCGACCCGGTCAACTCCCCGTCGAGATCCGCATCGGGCCGGAGGAGGATCCCGCAGCGGTCCACACGGACCTCCCGGAGCCAGTGGGAATAGGCGGTCCGGGCTCGATCGGATCGGACCGCGGCGACCACATGACGGAAAGGGCGGCGTTCTCTCACCAGGGAAGCGAGGGTGGAGTGGTCGGCGGCGGTCGTGTCGGCGTCGTCCACCAGGACCAGTAGCGGGTCCTGTGCGTCGACGGCGGACGGCAGGTCCGGGTCGTCGGGTCGGTGGAACACGACCCCCCGCTGGTCCCACGGATCTCCGCCGACGACAACGATCCTGCAGCCGGCATCCGCCCCCGCAGCAGCCACGCTGCGGAGCACGCTGGAGCGGCCAGAGCGGTGCGGCCCAGCGACGATCGCGTGCCCGCCCGGAGCCAAGACCAGGGAGGCGGGCACCAGGCCCAGGTCCGACACGCCCACCACCAGGCGGATGCCGCCGTCTTCGTGGACGATCGAGGCTGGCGGAAGCGACGACCTCGGCAGCACGCTGGGAAGGGTCGCCACGGGTCGTGGACCGTCTGCCAGGTCGCCCGTGTTCTTCGCGGCGACCGCTGCGACGGCAGCGCCCGGATTCGGGTGGTGCCGGCCGAGTTGAACCAGCACCGTGCCGTTCGGGTCGATCCCCCGGCCGGGTGTCAGATCAGGGATGTCACCCGGCGTGATGCCGAACGCAGCCGCATCGGCAGGATCGGCAAGTTCGAGCACGAGCCGCTGAGTACACGCGGACACGAGTTGGACCGGAAGCCGGACGGCCCCGTTGGCCGCCAGGGCCGCGTGGATGCCGACCTCGGCTCCTCTCGAGACCACGTCGACGAAGCGCGGCCATGTCCCGCTCGGGTCGAGTTCGTCCCAGTGCTCGTGGAACGCGCCGATCCCGTCGACGATCAGGAGCCGACGTGGGTGCCCGTGATGCGGATCGGCACGACGCGCCGCCAGGTCGGCGGCCAGGTCGGCGATCAGTCGGCGCTGACGTTCCCGTTCGTCAGCAGCTATGACCGCGCCGACCTGGGGAAGCCCTGCCAACGGGAGAAGGTCCCCGGCCCCCATGTCGACGATGTGCACGTGCAGTTCGGAGGCGCTCCATTTCTGCGCAGCGGCCAGCACCGTCGTCGTCAGCGCCGTGGTCGTGCCGGAGCCGGGACGACCCACGACGAGGAGAGTCCCGTCGGTGGGCTCCCACCGGTACGGGGGGAGGGCCTGCTCGTCGGGGTCGTCGGCGAGGCCGAGGGTCAACGCCTGGTCGGCTCGCCCCGTCGCTCCCTCGCGGAGGTCGGTGAGATCGAGTTCCGCCGGCAAGGGATCGGGCCATGGTCGCCGCACTGGTCCTCCACCGTCGAGCGCCCAGGCGTCCGCCACGGCCGCAACGATCCGTTCCAGGTCGTTGGGACCTTGGTGCGAGGAGGTCGGCCTGCGTGAAGGAGGTTCGCCTTCCGTTCCGCGGGCGATTCGCACGTGTCGTACCCCGACGGCCGAGCCTCCCCGTCCGGATCTGCCACCTGTCCACGCGGTCTGTGCCGTGACCAGATCACGCGGTCCGAGGCGGACGACGGCGCGTCCCGGAGTCGCCCGTGGCAGGTCGGCCGCCGCCCGAGTCCCGACGACGTCAGTGCTGTCTGCCTCGTCCTGCACTCGGAGGGCGATGCGCAAGGCCGTGTTCGCGCGGATGTTGTCGCTCACCGAACCGGCGGGTCGTTGGGTCGCGAGCACGAGGTGCACACCCAGGCTCCTGCCACGCTGGGCCACACCGACGAGCGCGTCCACGAAGCCCGGCAACTCGGTTGCCAGCGTCGCGAACTCGTCGATCACGACGACGAGGCGAGGGAGGGGCTCCGTCCCGTTCTGCGCACTCCGGACGCCGTGGTCTTCCAGGTCCATCGCCCCTGCCTCGCGGAGGAACCGCTCCCTGTGGCGCAGCTCGGCTTCCAGACATCGCAGCGCACGGGCGGCGAGGTGCCCGTCGAGGTCGGTCACGATCCCTGCTGTATGCGGGAGGCGGTCGCAGGCGTCGAAGGCGGAGCCGCCCTTGAAGTCCACGAGCAGGAAGTTCACGTGGCGCGGGCTGCATCGCAACGCCAACGACGCGATCAGGGTTCGCAGGAGTTCGCTCTTTCCCGCGCCGGTCGTGCCGGCGATCAGGGCGTGGGGGC
>JAGQSN010000256.1 GCA_020439555.1 Acidimicrobiales bacterium
CCGGTCATGCCGAACGGGTGACCGATGGCGATCGCACCGCCGTTCACGTTGAGCTTGTCCCAGCTGATGCCGAGTTCGTCGGCCGACGGGATGATCTGGGCGGCGAACGCCTCGTTGATCTCGACGAGGTCGATGTCGTCGATGGTCATGCCCGCCCGGGCAAGCGCCTGCTTCGAGGCTTCGATCGGACCGAGGCCCATGATCTCGGGGTCGAGACCGGACACGCCCGACGACACGATCCGAGCGAGCGGGGTGAGACCGAGCGCCTTCGCACGGGTGTCGCTCATGACGACGACGGCCGCTGCACCGTCATTGAGGGGGCAGGCGTTGCCGGCGGTGACGGTCCCGTCGGGACGGAACGCGGGCTTCAGACCGGCGAGACCCTCGGCGGTGGTGCCGGGACGGATGCCGTCGTCCTTGGAGACGACGACCTCGTTGCCCTCGTCGTCGGTCGTGGTGACCGGCGTGATCTCGTTCTCCCAGAAGCCGTTCTCCAGCGACGCGCTCGCACGCTGCTGGCTGAGCGCCGCGAACTCGTCCTGCTGTTCGCGGGACACGCCCTTGTACTGGGCGACGTTCTCGGCGGTCTGACCCATCGCGATGTACACGTCGGGCAGGCTGCCCTCGATCGGCGTCCAGGTCGGGGCGCCACCGGCACCGCGCTCTGCGGTGCGGGCCTCGGCCGTGGCGTAGAGCGGGTTGTGCGGACCGGAATCGGCCATGCCGGACAGGAAACGGCTGACGGTCTCGACACCGGCGGCGACGAACACGTCACCCTCACCGGCCTTGATCGCATGAGCAGCCATGCGGATCGCCATGAGCGACGACGAGCAGTAGCGGTTCACCGTCACGCCAGGCACCAGCGGCATGTTCGCCTGGATGGCGACGATGCGGGCCAGGTTGTAGCCCGACTCACCGGCGGGCTGACCGCAGCCGAGGATCAGGTCCTCGACGGTGTTGCGGTCGAGCTCCGGGATCTTGTTGAGCGCGGTGTCGACGATGAAGGCGGTGAGGTCGTCGGGGCGCTCGTTCTTGAGCGACCCCTTCATGGCACGGCCGATCGGCGTGCGGGCCATGGAGACGATGACGGCTTCGGGCATTGGAAGGCTCCTTGGTAACCCCTGTGCGTGCCTGGTTTTCTAGCAACCTACCGACGGGTAACCGAATCCGGTCGTCGTTTCGGTCAAGCGAACCACTCGGCCCAGGTCCCGTGCGGATGCTGGTCAGCCAGTCGTACGGCATCACCACGGCGACCGTCGCGCCAGTCGATCCGGCAGAGCGCAGTCGGACCGGGCACTGACCGAACGTCGGGACGCGGTGGGAGGTCGAGTCCCGGAGCGGCAGAGGGCTCCTCCTGCAGGACCAGCGTCAGGTCACGCGACGCGGCCACCCCGTCGAGTGCCGCGAGGAATCTCCGCTGACCTTCGGGACCCAGGTAGGTGAGGACCCATGTCGCGAGCACGACCGGATGTGAGTCGTCGGGCAGGGCCACGACAGCGGGCCCGACGAGATCCACGAGGTCCCCACGTCTGACAGGTGCGGTTTCCCCCGCCGCTGCGGCAGACCGGGCTTCGCGCACGGCTGCTCGGCAACGCTCGAGGCGTTCGACCTGTTCGGGCCACTGGCAGGCGATCAACCACCGCGCCGCGCTGGTGTCGGAGAGGTCGACCGGGTCCCGGTCGATGCCCATCCTCGCCCCGATCGCGACCATCTCGGTCGGAACGGCCGGCCGCCGGCCCGCCCGCCAACGGGATTCCACCATCACCGGACGGCCCGGCAGGAGTTCGACGCTGTCGTGGCCATCCCGACCGGACGCGTTCGCCGAAGGGCCCGACTCGCTGCCTCGCACCTCCCTCGTCCACCGGTAGCCGTAGCTGTCGAGCCGCAGGTTCAGACCCGCGCTCGCCCCGACCTCGACGAGACCGATAGGACGGTTCACGTCACGCTGCACAAAGCCGAGGGCGGGCACGGTCGTCGCGCAACGACCGACTTCGTTCGTCTGGGTTCCCCTGGTGGCCATCGTCTCGGCCACCTTCGGCTCATCGAGCGCGACCCGCCGGAAGTGCGGCCACGGGTCCCCCGATCCGTCACTGACCTGCGTCGGCTGTCCGCGCAGCGACGGGTACCAGTCCGCCAACGGATCCTGGCCATGGGCCGTGAGGGACGTTCCGGGAGAAGCTGCCCAGTCCGACTCGGCAAGGAGGTAGTCGTGGACGGCCGCGAACAGGAGCGTCGGGTTCCGGTCGTCGGTGTCGGCGAGCAGCAGCAGAGAAGCCACCTCGTCATCCAGCGAGGCCGCTTCCGCGATCCGTCGGTACAGCGGAAGTCGAGCCACTGCCCCTGCGAAACGGGCGATCGACGCCTTCACCACGGACAGCTCTGATCCGCTAGGCCTGGTCGATGTCACGCCACGAGTCCACCATGTCCTCCCACCTCGGCCGACACCGCGCCAGACTGAACCCGGATCACGCGTTTTCGTGACGAGGAGGGAGATCGACGATGGGCCTGGCCCTGAAACGCAATCCGACCTATGACCCCAACATCGATCTGACGCTGGTCGTCCCTCTCAGCCCAGACGAGGTGTTCGCACGGATGGGCAGCGTCGTCGACGCCAACGTCGTCGAGGTTCAGGAACGGCGCGCGGACGGATTCGACTTCACCATCAAGAACAACTTCTCCGTGAAGCTCGTGTGGTCGACGGTCGAGTTCACGACCAGACCCGAAGGCACCCTCGTTCACACCCGGATGACGAAGGCGCTGACATGGGGGTGGTTCAACATTTTCATGGCCCCCCTGGGCCCTCAGGAGATTCGAGGGCTGGGGAACTACAGGGCGGTCACGAACGCCTGGCGAAACGTACTCACGGGAACCTGAACGCGACGCCCGCACCGCTGCTCGCCGGTGGGCCCGCGCTGCCCGTACGGGTTCAGCCCGCCCCGTAGACCGGTTCGGGGGCGGGGGCCTCGGCGAGGAGTTCGGTCACGGCGGCACCGACCTCGATCGGCTCCCAGCGGGCTCCCTTGTCGATGACCCGGCCACGACGCCAACCGTCGGACACGGAAACCTTTCCACCCTCGACCTCGAACACCCGGCCGGTCACTCCTGCCGAATCGGTCGACCCGAGCCACGCGACGAGCGGTGCGACGTTGTCCGCCGCCATCACGTCGAACGCGTCCGGGTCGTCCGGGGCGGCCATCGACTCGGCGAACACCTGCTCGGTCATGCGGGTGCGCGCAGCCGGAGCGATCGCGTTTGCCGTGACTCCGTAGCGACCGAGTTCCGCGGCCTGCACGAGGGTCAGCGAGATGATGCCGCCCTTGGCAGCGGAGTACGCGGCCTGGCCGACCGAGCCGAGCAGGCCTGCACCCGAGGTCGTGTTGATGATCCGGGCGTCGACCTTCTCACCGGCCTTCGCACGGTCGCGCCAGTAGGCGGCGGCGTGGCGCGACGTGGTGAAGTGCCCCTTGAGGTGGACCTGCATGGTGAGGTCCCACTCGTCCTCGGTGGCGTTGGCGAACATGCGGTCCCGGACGACGCCGGCGTTGTTGACGACGACGTGCAGGTCACCGAACGCGTCGATAGCGGTCCTCACGAGGTTCGCTCCACCGTCCCAGGTGGAGATGTCGTCACCGTTGGCGACCGCCTCGCCGCCGAGCGCCTTGATCTCCTCGACGACATCCGCGGCAGGCCCGGTCGAACCGCCCGAGCCGTCCAGTTCGGTGCCGATGTCGTTCACGACGACCTTCGCCCCTTGCCGGGCGAACTCCAAGGCGTGACCTCGGCCGATGCCCCGGCCTGCACCGGTGATGACCACCACTCGCCCGTCACAGAGGAACCCCATCGTCGTCACTTGCCCTTCGCTGGTTTCTGACTGGTCGTCAGATTAGCGTCGGCCCCTCGCAGCCCCCGCAGTCGCAGAGCGTGCGGGGTGCGCACTCCGAAACCGATGCAGGAGACCGACGTGGACCTCGGCGTGACCATCTTCCTCACCGACCAGAGCATCGGGCCGGTAGAGCTCGCACGAGAGGTCGAGGCGCGGGGCTACACGTCGCTGTGGCTACCCGAACACACCCACATCCCGACGAGCCGGCGCACACCGGCACCGATGGGCGAGCCGCTCGCCGAGGAGTATCGCCGTTGCCTCGACCCGTTCGTGACGCTCGGGATGGTCACCGCGGTCACCGAGAAGCTCCGAATCGGAACGGGGATCGCGCTCCTCGCCGAGCGGGACCCGATCGTGACCGCCAAGGAAGTCGCGACGCTCGACCACGTCTCGGGAGGACGGATGACTCTCGGCATCGGCTACGGGTGGAACATCGAGGAGCTCGAGAACCACGGCGGATCGAAGAAGACCCGGCGGGCCGTCGTGCGCGAACGGGTGATGGCGATGCAGGAGCTGTGGGGCGAGGAAGCTGCGTCCTTCGAGGGTGAACACGTGCACATGGCCGAGGCGTGGGCATGGCCGAAGCCGGTCCAGACGGTCCGAGGACGTGCCGGGGTACCGGTATTGGTCGGAGGTGCGCCGGGTCCGACGCTGTTCGCCCACATCGCCGAGTTCGCCGACGGC
>JAGQSN010000257.1 GCA_020439555.1 Acidimicrobiales bacterium
TGCGCTGCGCTTCGCTCAACGACCGGTGGGTGTTTCGCTTGACGACCGTCTCTTGCGATGGTTGAGCGGAGTGAGCGTTAGCGAACGGAGTCGAAACCTGGTCGTGTGAGCTTCAGAAGTGGGCTGCGTCCAGTAACTCGGTGACCGTCGGGCGGTCGCCGGTGATCCGGACCGAGTCCAGGGGGCGTCGACGCCACAGCACGAGTAGGAGGTCTGCCGGGTCACCGGTGACGGTCGCGTCCGCCGGGCCGTCCTCGGGTCGGGGGCCGTGATCGACCGTCGTGCCGGAGGGTTGAAGACCCAGCCGGATCACGTCCGACCCGGTGGCGACCAGGTCCACCGTCCGACCATGGAGACCGGCGGGCAGGTCGCCGAAGCGTTGGGTGAAGCGGGTGGCGAGGAACACTTCGGCCCATTCGGCGACGGCGTCGAAAGCGCCGTCGGGATCCAGCGGCTCCGGTTCGGGGCCGCCTGCCGCGTGGACGGCGTCGGCCGCGTCGATGCGGTGCACTGCCACCTCGTGGGCCTGGCGTCGCATCCAGAACGCAGCGGGGGACGGTCCGACGAACGTCCACGCCTCGGCGTCCGGTGGCGTCGAACGCAACACCTCGATCACGGCCGTCAGGGACTCGGCGTACGCGGGCAGACAGTCCGGACCCTTCGGCAGCGGCTCGGCCGCGGGTGCCTCCTCGTCCGGTCCGACGGCGAGCGCCCCGACGACCCAACGGTGCACCCGGCCTACGTGGCGCACGACTCGCTCGACGGTCCAGTCCGGCAGCGTCGGCACCGGTGCGTCGAGCGCGTCGACGGGCATGGCTGCCAGTCGGTTCCCCTCGAAGCGGAGGAGGTCGAGGTGGCGGGACGGCTCCATCGACTCTGGCGAGCGGTCGTTCAGTAGAGGCCGACGACGTCGAGCACGTCCTCGATGTCGGCGATGGTCCCGGTGACGAAGTAGCCGAACTCGCTGTAGTTCACCGTCGTCTCGTCGAAACGCATCGTGTACACGACGTCCTTCAGGTCGTCGGGGTTCTTCCCGAAGAGGGTCACGCCCCACTCGAAGTCGTCGAGACCGGTGGAACCGGTGACGAGTTGGACGACACGCCCGCGGAACTCTCGACCGACGGCGCCATGGGCGGTCATCAACCGCTTCCGTTCCTCGAAGTCCAGGCCGTACCAGTTCTGGTCCGGGTTCCTGCGCTTGGACATCGGGTAGAAGCAGAAGGCGCTCAACCCGTCCGGCGGCAGGTTCGGGTACAGGCGGGCCTGCTTCATCTCCTCGGGCATCCCGGCGGCGTACTCCGAGACCTCGGTGAGCGACACGTAGCTGTCGACGACTTCGAGTCCTGCCGCGGCGATCTCGGTCTGGAAGCCACGAAGGTCCCACAGGTCCGGTCCGAGCGCCATCAGGCAGACGTCGGCCTTGTGGCCGAGGGTCGCCACCGACACGATCTGCTGATCCTCCGATTCCTGGAACCGGCGGACCGCGCTCACGACGCCCTTGCGGTCTGCTGTGGGGGTCGACTTCGCGAACAGGTGCAGCACACAGCGTCCGCTGGAGGGTCGGTTCGTTCCGGAGGTCATGACGGCGAGGCTACCGGCGGCGTCGTGGAGCCCCTCCGGGCGTCGGGCGAGCCGTCACCCCAGCAGGGCTCGGGCGGTCATTCGTCCCTGGCCGATGCAGGCGGGCACACCGAGGCCGTGCATCGCAGCACCGGCGACGGCGACACCGGGCAGGTCGCTCGACACCGTTGCCTCGATCTCGGCGACGAGTTCGACGTGGCCCGGCCGGTACTGCGGGAACGCGTCGACCCAGCGGGTGACACGAACCTCCGATGCCTGGCCGTGCATGCCGATCATGTCGGCGAGCTCGGCCTCGATGGTCCGGGTCAGCTCGGCGTCGCTCATCGACAGGGCCTGCTGGTCACCGTCACGGCCGGCCGAGACCCGCAGGACCACGTTGTCGGGGTTCGACAGGTGATCCCACTTGCTGGAGGAGAACGAACAGGCGGTGATGATCCCCTCGGCAGGCCCGACGACCAGGAAGCCGCTTCCGTCGAGGGGATGGTCGATCCGCTCACGGCGGACGGCGAGTGTGGTCATCACCACCGACACCAGCGGGATCGCCGCCAACAGGCCGGTGGCTTCGGAGCGGCCCAGCAGGGAGGCCGCGACCGGAGCCGGTGTCGTGACGATCACACGGTCGAACGGTTCGGGGTCCGCGTCGAGCGTCCAGCGGGTGCCGTCCCGTTGGAGGGATCGGACCGGTGTCGACGTGCGGATCTCGGCCTCGACCGCCTTGGTCAACCGGTCGATGACCACGCCCATGCCACCCCGTGGGGCGTTGAACACCGGTCGGGAAGGGTCCGCGGACGACCGGGCACGCATGCGCGCCGCCGCAGCGACGAGGCTGCCTCCCTGCTCGGCTGCCGCCGCCAGTTGCGGGGCGCACGCCCGGATGCTCAGGTGGTCGGCGTCCCCCGCGTTGATGCCGCCGATCAGCGGTGCGACGAGTCGTTCGTGGACCTCGTCGCCGAGACGCTCGCGGATCACCTCACCGATCGGGGCGTCACCTCGTAGGGGTTCGTGTGCCGCTTCCAGATCCCGTCGAGCCACCTCGACGCCCGCCGCGGTGACGATTCCCGAAGCGGCGAGCGCGTCTAGGTCCGTGGGCACCCCGAGAAGCTGTTCGGAGGGCAGGCGTCGGAGCTTCCCGTCGACCCGGATGAACGCGGTGCGCTGCGCGGGCGCGACCAGTTCGTCGCCCAGCCCGAGCTCTTCGCACAGCTCGACCGCGTCGGGGACCCGGACGAGGAAGGCGTCGGCACCTTCGTCGACCAGGTGACCGGCGAAAGCTGTGGTCCTGACCCTTCCGCCGGGCCTGTCGCTCGCCTCGAACACGACCACCTCGGCGTCCGGAGCGACGCGGTTCGCCTCGTACGCGGCGCTTAGGCCGGTAAGCCCGGCGCCGATGACGGCGACCCGTCTCAACCGGCCACCTCGACGACACGGTCGGCGAGCGCCGCCATCACGGTCGAGTCGTCGTTCAGCGAACGGGTTCGGCCGAAGGCGATCCCGGTGTCGGTGGCCCTGGCGCGGGCTTCGATGTCGAGGTCGTAGAGCACCTCCAGGTGGTCCGCCACGAAGCCCTGTGGACACACGACCACGCCGTCGTGAGCACCCGACGCCGCGATCTCGTCGATCACCTCGGTCACGTCCGGACCTCTCCACGGGTCGGGGGTTCGTCCGGCGGACTGCCAACCGAGTGACCAGTCGTCGCCTTCCGCCAGGCCGAGCCGGTCGGCAACGGCCGAGGCAGTCGCGTGGAGTTCGTCCACGTACGGGTCGCCGACGAGGACCCGTTCGGGCAACGAGTGCGCCGTGAACAGGACCTTCGTCCGCTCCGGCATACCCGCCAGCGAGGCCGCGACGGCGCCGGCGAGGAAGTCGACGTAGGCGGGTTCGAGGTTCCAGCTGTCGATGCGGTGGTAGGTCGAGACGCCCGACTCCTCACAGGCTCGACCGGCGCGGTCGTGGTACTCGCCGATCGTGGCCCGGGAGAAGTGGGGAGCGAGCACGAGGCCGACGATCTCCTGGGCGCCGCGGGCGGCCAGGGCGGCGACGGTGTCCTCGATGAACGGCACGGCGTGCTTCGTGCCGACCGCCACGCTGAAGCGCCCGGGGGAGATCTCGTCGAGGCGGCGGGCGATCGCTGTGCGCTGTGCCTCGGTTCGTTCGGCGAGAGGGGAGATGCCGCCGATCGCCTCGTACCTCGCGATCAGGTCCGCGAGCTGCGCCGGTTCGGGCGGCCGGCCGTGGCGGATGTGGGTGTAGTACGGCTCGACCGCGTCGATGTCCGCCGGCGTCCCGTACGCCATGAGCACCACTCCGACGGTCACCTCAGGTCACCCTTCGCCGGCGGTGAGGTGCGGACCGTCCGTGCGGCCTTCGGCGTGGACGAGGTCGACGAGTCGTGCGAGCGCGTCGGGGTCGGTCTCGGGCAGCACCCCGTGACCGAGGTTGAACACGTGACCCGGCCGTCCCGCGTTGCGGGCGAGCACGTCCCGCGCTTCCGTGGCGAGGACCTCCCACGGTGCGAGGCACACGCCAGGGTCGAGGTTCCCCTGCACGGCGGTGTCCGGACCGAGTCGACGGCGCGCGTCGTCCAGCGGCACACGCCAGTCGACGCCGACGACGTCGGCCCCGGCGGCGGCCATCAGTTCCAGGAGCGTCCCGGTACCGACACCGAAGTGGATTCTCGGGACGTCAAGGTCCTCCAACGCGGAGAGGATGCGACGGCTGGCGGGCAGCACGAAGGTCTCGTATGCGCTCGGCGTGAGCGCCCCCGCCCAGGAGTCGAACAGCTGGATAGCGCTGGCACCGGCCGCGACCTGGCTTCGCAGGAACGTGATGGCGATGTCGGCGAGCCGGTCGAGGATTGCGGTGAACAGCGCCGGATCGCCGTACATCATCGCCTTCGTCTTCGTGTGGGATCGGCTCGGACCGCCCTCGATGAGGTAGCTCGCCAGGGTGAACGGTCCGCCGGCGAACCCGATGAGCGGAACGTCGCCGAGCTCGCGGACGAGGATCCGGATCGTCTCGGCCACGTACGGCATGTCGGTCTCGGGTTCGAGGCTCCGAAGCCGGGCGAGGTCGTCGACGGACCTGAACGGCTTCTCCAACGTCGGCCCGGTCCCCTGCGTCAGTTCCACACCGGCACCGATCGCTGCGAGCGGGGCGACGATGTCGTTGAACAGCACGGCTGCGTCGACGCCGTAGCGGCGGACCGGTTGGAGGGTGATCTCCGCCGCCCGTTCGGGATCGCGGATCGCGTCGAGGATCGACCCGGGTCCGCGGACCTCCCGGTACTCGGGGAGGCTCCGGCCGGCCTGGCGCATGAACCAGACCGGAACGTGATCGGCCCGTTCACCGCGACAGGCTGCGAGGAACGGTGCGTCGGGGCGGACCATTCGTTGGACGGTAGTTGTGGCGTCGGCGAGGCGACGAGCCGTCGACACGTCACCGTCGTCACAGCGGCTCCGCAGCCCGATTGGCCTCCCCTCGCCACGCGCGAGAGGCTTTAGGGGTAGTCGATCCGGGTCGTCGCGGAAGGAGCATCTGTCGCCGTGACCGCAATCGTCATCGGTGCTGATCACCGCCGCGTGCCCCTCGACGTCCTCGAACGCCTGTCGATCGGTCCGAAGGACCTGCCGAAGGCGGTCGCCGGCGTTGCCCGCCGCGACCACGTCGCGGAAGCGGTCGTGCTGTCGACGTGCAACCGGACCGAGGTCTACGCGGTGGTCGACCGGTTCCACGACGCCTACTCCGGGCTCTGCGATGCGATCGTCTCCTCCTGCGTCGACGACGTGCCGGATGCGGTCGAGTACCTCGACTTCAAGGTCGACGACGAAGCCGCCCGCCATCTCTTCTCGGTCGCTTCGGGTCTCGACTCGGTCGTCGTCGGCGAGACCGACATCCTCGGACAGATCCGCCGGGCGTGGGAGACGGCCCGGGACGAGGAAGCGGTCGGCCCTCAGCTGAATGCCCTGTTCCGTCAGGCCCTCGAGGTCGGCAAGCGGGCACGGACCGAGACCGGCATCTCCCGTTCGATCACGTCCGTGTCCGCCGCGGCCGTCGCGCTCGTCGGCGAACACGTCCCCGACCTTCCGCAACGACGGGCTCTGGTGCTGGGTGCTGGGGCGATGGGTTCGCGTTCGGCCGCGGCGCTGGCCGGCGCCGGACTCGGTGAGGTCGTCGTGGCGAACCGCACGATCGAACGTGCCCACGAGGTCGCCGGGCGCACGGGTGCGGAGGCCGTCGGGTTCGACGAGCTGTTCACGGTCCTGGCCGACACGGACGTGCTCGTCACCGCGTCGGGTGCACCCGGGCTACTGGTCGGACCTGACGACGTCGAATCCGTGGTCACGGCCCGGCGGGATCGTCCGCTGCTGATCGTGGACGTGGCCGTCCCCCGTGACGTCGACCCGCGCGTCGGGGAGATCGACGGCGTGACGCTGCTCGACATGAACGACGTGAAGCGGTTCGTCGACGCCGGTATCGAGAGCCGCCACGGTGAGATCGAGGCGGTGCGCCGGATCGTCGACGACGAGGTCGATCGTTTCCGGGCGATGCGGTCGGCTCGAACCGTCGCGCCGATCGTCACAGCCCTACGGGAACAGGCCGAGAGCGTTCGCGTGGCCGAACTCCGTCGGGCCGAACGTCGGCTGGCAGGGCTCAGCGAATCGGAGATGGTCGCCGTCGAAGCCCTCACCCGGCGCATCGTCGCGAAGTTGCTCCACCGACCGAACGTGCGCCTCGGGGACCTGGCGGGCACGGTGCGCGGCGACCGGATGGCCGAGGCGTTGCTCGACCTGTTCGAACTCGCCGAGGACCAACCGCCCGCCGACGAGCAGGTCCCCTAGGTGACCTGGTGACGGCGTCGCCGTTACGAGTCGCGACGCGGTCCTCGGCGCTGGCCATGTGGCAGGCGCACCACGTCGCATCGTTGCTGACGACCGCCGACCCCTCCTTGGAGGTCACCTTCGTCCCGGTCACGACCCGGGCCGACGTGCGCCTCGACGTGCCGATCGCCGAGATGGGCGGCAAGGGCGTGTTCGCCAAGG
>JAGQSN010000022.1 GCA_020439555.1 Acidimicrobiales bacterium
TCTTGGCCCGGTCCGACATGAAGCGCAGGAGAAGGTTGACGTCCTTGTAGTCGATGTAGTCGACCTGCTCCTTGGTCAGGATGCTGACCTTCTTCTTGGAGCGCCCCGAGTTGTTCTTGTTCTTGATTCGCTTGGGCTTGGGTGCCATCAGAACGGCTCCTCCCCGTCGTAGGTGCTTGGTTCGTTGGCGATCGGCCGTCCACCGCCGGAGGATCCGCCGCCGGGGGCGTTGCTGCGCTCGATCTTCTGGACCTGAGCGGTCGCCCAGCGAAGCGACGGAGCGATCTCGTCGGCCACGACCTCGATCTTCGAGCGCTTCTCGCCGTTGTCGGTCTCCCAGGAGCGCTGTTCGAGCCGGCCGGTCACGACGACGCGTGTTCCGCGCTGCACGGACTCGGCGACGTTCTCGGCCAGGGTCGCCCAGGACTTGACGTCGAAGAAGGAGACCTGCTCCTCCCATTCCTGGGTCTGACGGTTCTGCCAACGCCGGTTGACGGCGAGTCCGAAGGTGGCCACCGTCTGGCCGTTGGGTGTGTACCGCAGTTCAGGGTCGCGGGTCACGTTGCCCACGAGTGTGACTGTGTTGTCCATCTGTATGTCCTCCTGCCGCTACCCGGCTTGAGCCGGGGCTTCGGCACCCAACAGACCGCGGCGGTGCGCCTCGGAGTCGGGAAGCCGGATGATCTTGTGGCGGACGACCTCGTCCGCGAGGCGCAGGTTGCGGTCGACCGTGTCGAGCGCACCCGGCTCGGCCTCGATCTCGAACACCACGTAGAACCCTTCGGTCTTGTGGTTGATCTCGTAGGCGAAGCGCTGACGACCCATCTTGTCGGTCTTGGCGACGTTTCCGCCGTCCGCGGCGACCTGGGCCGTCACCCTGTTGATCACACCGGCGACGGTGCTCTCGTCGAGGTCACCGTCGAAGATGACCATCATCTCGTAAGCTCGCATCGCGAGCATCACCTCCCTGTGGACCCGACCTCGTCGGGGCCCCGTTGCCTTGTTGCTCGGGGCAGGGTCTTCAATTGGACCCTGCAACGCTAGCGGCCGTCCGTTCCCGGGACCGCATCCACAGTCTCCCCGGGGGGTCTGACAGTCTCGGGCGGTCGCGGCCGCTAGGTTCCCGGGCTTCGCCGATGTCGGGCTTCGGTTCCCGCGGTCGGCCCGAGTTCCCAGGATGTCTATGTCGACAGGTACTCCGGAGACGCTGACTGAGACAGAGGGTGACGGAACCTCACCCGCAACCGCTCAGCCGGCGACTCGACCCGACCACTACCGGGCACACATCGACGGTATGCGCACCATCGCGGTGTACCTGGTGGTCGCGTTCCACGCCGGCCTCGGTCTGTTCGAGGGCGGCTACATCGGCGTCGACCTCTTCTTCGTGCTCTCGGGCTACCTGGTGACGCAGGTCCTGCTCCGCGACCTGACCGAGTCGGGGAGAGTGCGCTTCGACCGCTTCTATGCCCGGCGCGCACGACGCATCCTCCCCGCTGCTGTAATCGTCCTGTCGGCGACCGCGGTCGCGTACCGGATCACCGCGTCACCCGCCCAGGCCGCCGACGCCTTCGCCGCCGTGCGGTCCGCGTTCCTGTACGTGTCCAACTGGCATTTCATCCGCGCTTCCACGGACTACTTCGCCACCGATATCAACTCGAATCCGGTCCAGCACTACTGGTCGCTGTCGGTCGAGGAGCAGTTCTACCTGGTGTGGCCGCTCGCGGTCGCTGCTCTCGTCGCGCTGACCTCGCGGACGGGCAGGTACCGCTGGTGGTGGATGCGCGGCGCCCTCGCAGCGGGGATCGTCGCCTCCGCGGGACTCGCCGTCGGTATCTCGCGCAGCAACCTGAGCCGCGCCTACTTCGGCACCGACACCCGCGCTTACCAGCTCGTCGCCGGCGCCCTGCTCGCCGTCTCGCCGTCGGTCATCACCAGGATGAGGCGGCACGCACCTTGGAGCCGCGTGATGGCCGGCATCTCCGTCGCCGGCCTCGTGATCGTCGCCACTCCGGTGTTCTCCCGCGGACCGATCTCACGTGGCCTGGCCACGACCGTCCTCGCCGTCGCGGCCCTCGTCGCCGTCGAGGCGTCCGCCGGCGGACCCGTCCAGCGCGTCCTGTCCTGGGGTCCGGTCGCGTATCTCGGCAGGATCTCCTACGGCGTCTACCTGTGGCACTGGCCGATCATCATCATCGCGACCCTGGACCACGACATCGCACCGCTCCCGCTCTTCATCGGAGCGGCCTTGGGCGCCACGGCGATCGCCGCGGCCAGCTACCACCTCATCGAGACACCGATCAGGTTCGGGACCTTCTTCAACCGACGGCGACTGCCCACCATCGCGGTCGGTCTGACGGTGAGCGTGCTCGGAGGACTGGTCCTCGCACCTGCAGTGCTCAAGTCCGGTTCCACGACCATCAAGTCCACGACGGCCACCCCGTCCAACGCTCCGAAGCTGCTCGATTGGCGCAAGGCGCGACACGACTTCGCCCCGTATCCGGAGTGCGAGGAAGGACCTCCCGCCGATTGCGCCGTGACCAGCGGCAGCGGAAAGACCGTGGTGTTGATGGGCGACAGCCTCGCCTGGTCGTTCCTACCGGCGTTCGAAACCCTTGCCGAGCAGCGCTCCTGGACGCTCGTGCCGCTCATCTCGCCCGCTTGTCCCTGGCAACGCGACATCCAGATCGTCTTCAACACCGGCTTCACGAAGCTCTGCGAACGGCGCAAGGCGCGGTGGTACGAGGACGTGCTGCCGGTCCTGAAACCAGACCTGATCGTCGCGGTCGGTCAGTCCTTGGACGGCACCCACAAGAAGCTCCTGGCGTTCCCCTCCGGCGGCGGGACATGGCAGGAGGACAGCGACTACGACGAGAAGCTGAAGGCCATCAGCGAACCGAGCTTCGACGTGCTCGGCGAGTTGTCCCGGGAGTTCGTCGTCATCGAGTCCTACCCCGAACTGGACGGTGACCCCATCGACTGCCTCTCGAAGGCCCGGGATCCGCGGGACTGCGCACAGAAGGTGCCGCGAGGACCGACACCCTTCGAGAAGGAGCTTCGTCGCCGTTCGGGCACGGGCAGCTTCCTGGCGATCGACGCCGACGAGTGGGTCTGCCCCGCGCTGCCACGCTGTGACGCCGTCGTCAACGACGTGATCGTCCGAATGGACGGGATCCACCTGACCAGGACGTTCGCACGCACTCTCGTACCGAAGCTCGCTGCAGCGCTGCCCGAATGAATCCGGCGGCTTGACGATCCCGGCAATTTCGTCCGGGCAGGTCAGAGAGCTATCAGCACCAGCGGGACGACGAACAGGACCGCCGTGAACGCGGCGAGCCGGCGGTTCGATGCGAGGACCCGTCGCGCGATCGAAAGCAGCAGCCGTCGAAGCAGCGGGTAGGCCGTCACCAGCACGGCAAGGGTGAACACCGCGACCACCGAGGTGACAGCGACGACGACGCGCACACCGTCCTGGTTTCCGAGCAGGACTGCCGCGACCAGTGTGTCGACGAGAGTCGTGATGTTCGCTCCGGCGATGTAGGGCAACGTGTTCGAGCGTCGGACGTGGCCTTTCGCCACGAGTGGCACCAGCAACGTCAAGGACACCGAGACCGACAGGGTCAGCAGGGTGACGACACAGCCCGCCAGGAACATGGGCCACTTCCGGGTGGTCCAGGAGACCTCGCGGCGCTCGAAGTCCTCCGCGCCCAACTGGGGGAGCATCCGGTCGAAGCAGTTGAACCCGACCACCAGGACGACCACACCGATCGGGAAGAGCATCCAACCGGGCACCAGCCCGGTCAGGAGGTCCACCGACCACCCGAAGAGGGTGTCGGTCGCCGAAGTGAGTCCGGGCGACGTGCCGATGTCGAAACCGTCGAACGCTCCGCGTTCGAGGAGGAGGAAGCCGATGATCGCACCCGGCACGTAGATCGTCGTGGTCATCAGGAGGGAGAGGACCCCGATCGACACCGGAGCCCGCCGCTGGCCCTGCTCCTTGTCGCGCAGGGCGTACACGACACCGACGACGAGGACGACGAAGGAGGCACCGAGGCGTGAGCCGGTCAGCATGGTGAACGCCTGGGTCCGGCTGATCGCACCGCCGTCGAGCAGTGTCAGGGCCGACGCGGCGACCGGTGAGCCGGAGAGCACCAGGCACGCGCCGAGCCAGCCGAGTCCGAGCGTGCTCCAGGCGTTGTCGGTGAAGACGGACCCGCTGAGGGAGGGGATCAGGTCCGCTGCCCCTTCCTTCATCAGTCCGAGAGCCGTCACGAACAGGAAGATCCCCAGGAGACCGAAGATCGCACGCTCCCACCAGGGTCGCTGCTGCACTTCCTCCAGGTCCGCACGGACGGCGATCCGCTCGGTCGGAAGCTCACGACCAGGGACGATCGTGATGTCGGGTTCCTCCGCCGTCGGCATCCCGATAATTTACATGTTTCCTACCGAATCTGTCGACTTACCAGAATTCGCGTCCTGCCGTTCCACCCGCGGACGATTTCGCGTCGAACGGCTACTTGGTCTTCGGACCCGCTTTGCGGGTCTTCTTCTTCGCCTTCTTGGGCTTCTTAGCCGCGGAAGTCTCGGCGCCGTCCTTCGCCTCCGCAGCCGACCTGAGCACCCGTATCCCGTCGGCGATTCCCTCCGCCACCTCAGCGAGATCGGGGGCGATGTCAGGACAACCGATCACGCCGATGTCCATGTTCCCCATGTTCGACAGCACGGTGATGTTCAGGCCGGCGCCCTCGATCAGCGGACCCAACGGGTAGACCGCCTCGAGCCGTGCCCCACCCACGTACAGCGGGATGGGTGGCCCCGGGACGTTGGAGATCACGAGGTTGTGGATCGGGGCGATCCGCTCCGCGAGACCCACCTGGCTGTAGAGACGGCTCGCCAGGTTGAAGATCGCCGGCGGAGTGAGTTCCGTGACGTCACCGATCATGTCCGCACCCATCGCACCGTGGACCGCCTTCGCGTCCTTGGTCTCGTGGTTCACGGACCTCAGTTGTTCGACCGGGTCCTCGAAGTTCGTCGGCAACCTGACGAACATGTTCGAGACCTGGTTCGTCGCTCGCGCGTCGCTCGCCTGGCCGTGCACGGACACCGGGACGCTCGCCAACAGCGGCCGGTGCGGCAGGCCGTCACGGGCGAGGAGGTAGGAGCGGAGCGACTGGGTGCAGGCCGCCAGGAAGACGTCGTTCACAGTCACCCCGAAGGTGGACTTGATGAACTTGCAGTCCTCCAGGGAAGCGGTCGCGAACGCCGCCGATCGACGAGATGTCAACGACTGGTTGAAGAACGCCCGCGGCGCGTCGAACGGGCGGCCCGCCGAGGGGCCGTCCTCCCCCAACGCGGCCATGCCGAGTCGTCCGGCGGCGGTCGCCGTGCGGCCGAGCGACCTGACCCCACGCAGCGGGTCACGGACCCGTGAGACGACGGCGTCGACCGCGAGCCTGGGCCGCGAGGGCACGGCATCGGGTTGGAACGGGCGACCCGCGCCCTCCGGCCGCGACGGCTCGGGCGACAGGTCCACCAGATGGGCCATCAGGTCCGTGCCCGACACCCCGTCGATGCCGACGTGGTGCATCTTCGACACGACCGCCACGCGCCCGCCTTCCAGACCTTCGACCACGACCATGTCCCACAGCGGCTTGGAGCGGTCGAGCGGGTCGGAGGCGTAGGTGCCCACGAAGTCGGCCAGTTCGGCCTTCGTGCCGGGAGGGGCGACCCGGTGCCGGTGCAGGTGGTTGTCGAGGTCGAAGTCCGGATCGTCGACCCACACCGGATGGTCGATTCCCAGCGGGACACTCATCAGCCGTCGCCGGAACAACGGAACGAGGTGAAGGCGGTCCTTGAAATGTTCGCGCAGCGTCTCGAAGTCGAACCCGCCGTCCATGCCGGACGGGTCGAGGATCATCACACCCGTTACGTGCATGTGGACGACGCCGTTCTCCATGTAGAGGAAAGCCGCGTCAGCGGGCGTCACACGCTCCATGACCGAAGTGTGCCAGCCTCCGATGGGTTCCGCCGCCGGCTTCTCATCGTTCGGGGAGGGAGTCGACTATCAGCTTCGCGATGCGCTCGTAGCCGTTCGACTTCGGGTGGATGTCCGTGCGGTCACAGAACCACGTGAGCTCGCAGACCCGGGCCACGGCGACCGGGACGGTTCCGTGGGAAGCGAGGTCCGTGGTCTCCTCGAGCGGGACGTACGCGTCGGTGCCTTTCGTGACGTCGACGAAGATCCCGCCGACTGCCTCGTAGCTCTTCTTCAGCATCGGGTTGATGAACTGTTCGAACGCGACGACCGACAGCTTGGCCAACTCTCGGGTCGACTCCTTGAGGTAGGCACCGAGGATCACGTCCGGATAGGTGAGGCCGACGATCGTCGCGTCCGGTCCAGCGGCTTCGCGGACCTGCTTCAGGATCGGGCCGAGTTTCTCGTCGATGCGGCGGACCGCGTCGCCAACACACTTGATCGGGTCCGGGACACCGCTCGCGCATGACGTCACGTCGTTCCCGCCGATCGAGATCGTCACCAGTTCGACCTCGCCCCGATGAGACTTCAGATAGTCGATTGCCGCCTGCAACTGCGACTCGTCCTGGTAACGAGGACCTCCCGGCGAACGGGCGTCGACCCCGCAACCGTCCGATGTCGCCAGCGACTCGACCGTTGCCCCACCGCAGCCGAAGTTGACGAGAGTCAGGTCGTAGCCCTTCGCCTTCGCGAGCTTCGGGAGGAGGTATGCGTAGCCGTCGGTGTACGGAGGGTGCTTTCCGTCGACGGCCGGTTGGAAACCTTGGGCATAGGAGTCGCCGATGGACACGTAGTTCGCGGTCGGGCCGGTAGGCACCGTCGTGGTCGCCCGATTCTCCGTGGTGGCGGTGCCCGTCGAGTCACTCGACCCGCACGCGACCGTGACGGCGGCGACCACCGCCAGCGCGACCGTCGCCAGGACGGTCCTGCCTCGACGGTTCGCCGATGAGCTGAGCATGCGATTTGCCTCCCGTGACGGTCGTGGCGTCGAACGCTACCGGTGCACGGCCGGCGTCACGGGAGCGCCTCGGCCCCGACGGTCGGAACCTCGACCTCGGAGGCGTCCGAGCGGACCACTGCAACACCGCCGAGGATCAGCACACCGCCGACGATCTGCGTGACCGACAGAGCCTGGTCCAGCAGGATCCACGAGAAGACGACGGCGAAGAGGACCTCGGTGAGACCCGCGAAGGCGGCGACCTTCGCTCCGAGCCGGCGCGCGGCGGCTATCCCGGTTGCGTAGGACAGCGCTCCGGCCACGACGCTCAGGCCGACCACCGGCACCCACCACGGGAGAACCACATCGGCGAGGGTCACGTCCTCGGTCGCCCACTCGAACGGCAACAACCCGGTCAGAGCCGCCACGCACAGGGCGACGGCACCGATCAGCATTCCGGCACCGGCCATCGCTATCGGCGGCAGACCCGACGAGTCGTGCGCAGAGGCGACGAAGAAGGTCGCCAAGCCGACAGCGGCGGCGAGACCCCAGAGAACGCCGACCACGTCGACCTTCGAGCCTCCACCGAACAGGTCCAGGACGAGGACGAGCCCGACTACGGCCAGGACGACGCCGGCGACGGTCGCGCGGGTCAGCGGATGCCGCTGGACCAACCGGTTCCAAGCCACGACGAGAATGAGACCGAGGTATTCGAGCAACAGAGCGACGCCCACCGACAGGGTTCGAACCGCGTTGAAGTAGGCGAACTGACAACCGGCCACCGCCACCAGGCCGTAGAGAGTGACGAGGCCGGCGTTCCGTCGCAGCGAGGACCAGCGGCCGCGCAGGGACAACACAGTCGGTACGGACAGAACCGCGCCGGCGACGGAAATGCGGGTCGTGACCGCGGCACCGGGCGTCCAACCGGCATCGAGGAGCGACTTGGCGAACGGACCCGACGTGGCGAACGCCGCCGCGGAGGCCAGGGCCAGCGCGAGACCACCCGCTGCCACCGGACGGCGATCGGTCGCACCAGCCGATGCGAGTTCGACATCGGTGGTCACGAAGCGACGCTATCGGCCCCTGTCGTCGAAGTACCCCAGACCCACGAACAATGTGGTTCACTGATCGCATGCAGACTCCCCGCGGCCGTCGAATCGCCGCAGTCCTCCTTGCCTCCGCACTCCTCGTCGCAGGGTGCTCCGGGTCCGGATCCGACTCCGGGTCCCCCGCGACCACCAGCACAGCGGACCGACCGGCGACCAGCACCCCCACCGAACCGAGCAGCGAGGACCGATTCCCGGGCAAGGACTGGGACGTGGAGGACCCGGCCGACCACGGCATCGACGTCGCCGCTCTCGAGAAGGCATCCAGCTATGCCTTCCAGGAAGAGGCACACACCCAGGGCCTCGTGGTCGTGCATCGCGGGGCGATCGTCTACGAGCGCTATGCACCCGGCTCCGACAAGGACTCGCCCGCCGCCAGCTGGTCGATGGCGAAGAGCATCACCAGCGCCGTCGTCGGCATCGCCATCGAAGAGGGCAAGATCCCCGGCGTCGACGCTCCGATGACCACCTGGTACCCGAAATGGGCGGACGAGGGGCTCGGCACCGTCAAGCTCCGGGACGTCCTCCAGATGGCGACCGGTCAGCGCTGGAACGAGAACTACGACCCGACCCAAGGCCCGTCGGACATCATCAACATGGTCGCGACCGAGAAGGACCAACTCGCCTACGCCGAGTCACGGCCCCCCGCAGTCCCTCCCGGCACCGAGTTCAACTATTCGAGCGGGGTCTCGATGCTCATGTCCGGGATCCTCCAGCAGGCGACCGGCATGCGGGCCGACGAGTACGCGCAGCAGAAGCTGATCGAGCCGATCGGGATGTCGAAGGTCAAGTGGTGGCGTGACGCAGCCGGTCACACCCTGACCTACTGCTGCTTCGACACGACCAGCCGCGACTTCGCGCGGATCGGCCTTCTCTACCTCCACGGTGGCAAGTGGGGTGACCGCCAGGTCGTGCCCGCGCAGTGGGTCCGCGACAGCCTTACCCCGTCACCGACCTCCGACGGTGCCTACGGCTACCAGTGGTGGCTGAACGACATCGACGGCGTACCGGACGACGCGTTCTTCGCACAGGGATTCGACGGTCAGTGGATCTACGTCGTGCCGAGCCTCGACCTGATCGTGGTCCGCAACGGCACCTACGTGCAGAACCCCGGACCGCCCGTCGCCGATCCGAACCTCTTCTCCGTCTATCCCCCCAGCGGCTTCGTGGAGGGCAAGGGAACTCGACCTCCCGAAGGCGACTGGGACAGCACCCAGATGCTCCGCCTGGTCGTCGACGCGGTCCGCGGCTGAGCCGGACAGGGTCCGCGCCACAGCATTGCCGCCCTGGTTGAATCGTGTTCATGATCACCTGTTCGTCAGGACGGGGAGTAGCGCGATCCCTACGTGGAGGCGTTGGCGATGGCAGATCTTCGTGTGACCGGACGGCTTCCGGAGGAGTTGCTCACCTCGACACGGGCACTTCTCGACCGAGCCTTCGACGGTGACTTCACCGACGAAGACTGGGAGCACGCCCTTGGTGGAGTACACGCGACCCTCGTCGACGACGACGTCGTCGTGGCCCACGCGGCGGTCGTGCCGCGCGATATCCGCATCGACGGCCGTTGGTTCCGAGCCGGATACGTGGAGGCTGTCGCGGCCCATCCGGACCTGCACGGGAAGGGGCTCGGCAGCCAAGTGGTCGACGCGATCGTCGACATCATCCGTGACCGCGACGAAGTCGGGGTCCTGAGCACCGGGGCCCAACCGTTCTACGAGCGTCTCGGCTGGGAACGGTGGCGAGGAAGCTCTGCGGTGCTCGACGAGGGAGGCCCTCGCCGAACGCCGGAGGACGACGACTCGCTGATGGTGCTGCGCACGAAGCACTCGGCAACTCTCGCCCTCGACGGGGAGATCGCGTGCGAATCGAGGCCTGGCGACGACTGGTGAGTCAGCCCGGATTCCGGATCAGTCCGTGTGGTCGATCTCCTGAGCTGAATCCGGGTCGAGGTCGTCCTCGAACAGGTGCGCCCAGCACGGCGGATCACCGCCTTCCTCCGCGGGTTCAGGTGGCGGGCCGTCACCGGCGACGATGTCGCTCACGTCACCGACGGTACGTCAGTGACGATCCAACTGCCCGGCGCCATCAGGGGACGGCCACCTCGCCGACCGTGACGGTCGACCCGGCCTCGCCCTTGTGCACCTCGGCACCGATCCGGATCCGCTCACGCAACCGCGGCACGTGGCTGATGACACCGACCATCCGTCCTCCTGCCCGGAGTCCGTCCAGTTCGTCCATGGCCAACTCGAGGGCTTCGGCGTCCAGCGACCCGAAACCCTCATCGATGAACAGCGCCTCCAGTCTCACTCCGCCTGTGTGAGCCTCGACGCTGTCGGCCACACCGAGCGCGAGAGCGAGCGACGCCTGGAACGTCTCACCCCCCGAGAGGGTGGACACCTCCCGCTCCTTGTTGGTGTTCGCGTCGTGCACCCGAAGGTCCAGACCTGCTGGTTGGTTCGCCTTCGCCGGAGTGCGGGTGACGAGCAACCGGTAGCGACCGGCGGTCATGGTTGCCAGCCGCCGATTCGCGTGGGCACACACTTCCTCCAGGTACGCACCGAGTACCCAACGCTGGAGCGGTACCCGGGGAGCCGTACGGCCGGCGCAACGGTTCGCGACCTTCTCGTAGAGGGCCGCTTCTGCTTCCGCTCCCACAAGTTCGGCTCCGACCTTGCGGTGCTTGTCGAGCAGGTCCTCGATAGCGCCGCGCGTGCTCTCCGCAAGGGTTCGGGCTTCGACCGCACGGTCACGACGGAACGAAGCCGCCTCGAGGTCGGTCCGCATCCGTTCGAGATCGGGTGCACGGTCGGGCAGATCGACCAGGTCCGGTTCGGCGAGCTGTGCCGTGACTTCGACGACTCGGCGATCGTGCCCGTCGATCATCTCCCGGAGCTCGGTTCGCCGGTCCTGGTCGAGCATCGCGGCGCGTGCCGTCTCGGCGTCCTCGAAGATCGACGCTGCCACTTCCGCTTCTGCGCGTTCGACGGCCGCAGCGAGCTTCGAAGCCGCCTCCCTGCCGTCCGCGGCGTGGTCCCCGACGCGTTCGAGGGTCGCCACCGCGGCTTGGACCGCTGCCAGGGCGGCCTCCACGCTCACACCGTCAGGAAGTACCGCAGCGAGCTTCTCAGCGACCTCCCGGAGTTGTTCGCCGAGCGTGTCCCGCCGGACCTCGTCCTGGGACAGCCCGTTCTCGATGGTCGCGATGAGCTCGACATCGGAAGCGATCGCGGAGCGAACCCGATCCAAGAGCGCGACCCTGTCGGCCATCGCGTCCGCGAGTTCGACGGCCGACGAGTGTGCAGCCTTCGTTTCCTTCGCGATCCGCCGTGCCGAGGCCGGGTCGTCGGCGAGGTCTCCGGCCTCTGCGCTCAGCTTCACTGCTTCGCCGGACGAGTCGGTGTAGGCGTCCGTGACGGCCTGCAACTCGGAGTCCGCCGCGTCCACCTCGCCACGTAGGCGCTCCACCTCCTCCTCCGACACCGAATCGGGTGAAGCCTCGGCGGGGTTTGGATGGTCGTGGGATCCGCACACCAGGCACGCCTCGTCGAGCTCCAGACGGCCGGCGAGATGGGCGGCGATGCCCTCGAGGTACTTGGCCAGTGCGGCGAGATGTGCCTCGCTCGCGTCGTTTCGCCTGCTGCGAGCGGACTCCACGTCTCGGCGTGCCTGCTCGACACGCGGCCTCAGTTCGGCCAGTGCCGACGCGGCCCTCGCCCTTGTCTCGGCAATCTCGAGAGCACCGGCCAGGTCACCGAGCCGTGCGGCGGCGGACCGTGATTCATCCAACGCCGCTTCGAGGGCCGGAAGGGCGGCCTCGTGCTCCTCGACCCTCGAACGTGCGAGTCGAGCATCCTCGACGCTCGCGTCGATGCGGGCGTGGACCTCCTCGAGCCTGGAGCGGAGCTCGACCGCGCGCTCGGCGCCTGCCTCCAGGGATTCGAGCTGATCGCGATGCACGGCCAGGGCCGCGGTCGCCTCGGTCAGCGCGCGGACCGGGGGGACGCTGGTCAGGTCCAGCCGGATGACCTCCGGCATCTGGACGGGTAGTCGTGCCATCGCCTCCCGCGCCGAGAGCAGGTCCGCCTGCACGGCGTGCTCGGCCTTACGGACGACGTTCTCGCGGTGGTGGACCTCGTCGAGGCTGGCGCGAAGCGCCTCGGCCCATTCGGCGCGTTCCAGTCGGGTCCGTTCGGACCGGACCCGCTCCGCACGCGATTCGAGTTCGGATCGTGCCTTCCGAAGGTTGTCACGCCTCACCACCATCTCCGCGACCCGGGCCGCTGCCGAGACTTCGGCGCTCATGGCGAGGATCTCCTCGTCCGCTGTGGTCACCTGAGCTCGACGCGACTCCAGCAGCTCCGAGACCGATTCCAGCAGCAGGGCGATCGTCGTCGTATCCGAGGGATCCACTGAGGGTTCGACGTCGATCACGTCCCGACCACGCCGGATCGCTTCGTCGCCGAGGACGGCCCGTTCCTGATGCAAGGAGCCGACGTGTGCGCGTCGACGCCTGGCTTCCTGGTCGAGCCAATCGGTCGCGGCCTTGAAGTCGACAGTGTCGAACAGCGTTTCGAAGAGCTCCTCGCGCTCCTTCGAGTTCGCCTGGAGAACCTTCTCGAACTTGCCCTGAGGAAGAAGGATCACCTGCTGGAACTGCGCTGCTGAAAGCCCGACCAGGCGCTCCACCTCGGCGTCGACCTCGGTCGGTTTCGCCGCGATGACACCGGCATGACCCTCGTCCAGGCGCCGGAGCACGGCCGTCGCGGGCCGTGGCGTGGTGCCGTTTCCTCGTGTCTTGGGCGCTTCCCAGGCTGCCGTCCGCTCGACCCGGTAACGGCCACCCTGCGCGTCGAACTCGAGTGCTGCTCGGGGCGCAACACCCCACTCGGCGTGGTGGGATCGATCCGAACGCGCGCGTCCTCGTGCACCAGGTACCCGGCCGTACAGGGCAAAGCAGACCGCGTCGAGGATCGACGTCTTGCCGGCACCCGTCGGACCGTGGATCAGGAAGAGCCCTTCGACGGCGAGCTCGTCGAAGTCCACCTCAACGATGGAGCCGAAGGGGCCGATGGCCTCGATCTCGAGACGACGGGGCCTCACGACGCTGCCTCCCTCACGGCTGCGTCGAGGGCGAGGGCCAGGAGGTCGCGTTCGGAGCTGTCCGCCTCGGAGCCCTCCTGTTCCTGCCAGAAGCGGAGTGCGAGGTCCAGTGGTTCGAGTCGACGGATGTCTCCCGTGGCGACGAAGTCGTCGCCTGCCACGGGCATCGAGCCGCCGGGCTCGTGACGAAGCTCGACCGCGTACGGGAAACGTATCCGCAACCGCGCCATCGCAGAGTTCGGAAGGTCGGCATCCGTGAGGCGAACCCGGACACGAGCCGACTCCGCATCCGCCAGCGCCGGGTCGACCAGCAGGTCCGCCAGATCACCGACGATCGTCCTCACCGGACGTCCCACAGAGAGCGGTACCAGGGTTGCAGTCACCTCACCCGAGGGCGCGAGCTCCACCATCCGGACCGATTTCGTCTGGCCCTCCTCCGAGAAGGAGTACGGCAGAGGTGAGCCCGCGTACGCGATCCGTTCGCCGGCCAGGCGTTGCGGCGAGTGGAGGTGACCGAGCGCGACCATGTCGAACCCGTCGAAGGTGGAGAGCGACACCCGTTCGAGGTTGCCGACGCTCAGGTCCCGTTCCGAGTCCGACACCTCACCTCCTGCGACGAAGGTGTGGGCGACCACTACCGACCGAACCGAACCCCGACGGACGATGTCCTCACGAATCCGGGCTACGGCTGCCCGGGTCACCAGGTCCTGCGTGGGCCGATGCGAGCGCCCACCGGTCCGGCCGGAGTCAGCTGCACGGTCCGAGTCGAGATGGTCGAAGAGCGTCGGAACAGCCGAGGTGTCGGGAGCGATCTCGTTCGGTGCGACCGCGACCGAGAGGTCCGCCGCGACGGCGACCGGCTCGAGATACGGGATCAGGTAGACGGCCACGGGCGGACCACCGTCCGCGGGACGTTCGAGTACGAGAGGTTCGGCGACTCGACGGTGATCCCCACGAAGTGCGACGCCGAGCAGGTTGAGCAGGGCGTCGTTCCCACCTACTCGAACGGCCGAATCGTGGTTTCCGCTGATCGCGGCGACCGCTGCGCCGGCAGCGTGGAACCGGTTGAGTGTGGCTCCGAGGAGTTCCACCGCCGGTGCGGGTGGAATCGCTCGATCGAAAAGGTCTCCGGCCACTACGACCAATTCGACCTCCTCCTGCTCCACGATGCGCGCGATTCGATCCAGCGCCTCGGCCTGCTCGTCGAGCAGGGACGCACCGTGGAACGAACGCCCCAGGTGCCAGTCGGAGGTGTGCAGGATCTTCACGGTTCCGAGGGTACGCAGGGGGTCTGACAACCACGGGGACCGCAGCTCCGGCGGCGGGCGAACGGACTGAACCGTCAGGGCCAGAGACGGTCGGCGAGCCCTGACGCGCGAGCCACGGGCCGCAGGACAGCAGCGGCGAACGCGGCCTCGGTCGCGACGATCGTGACCCGTTCCCGGGCGCGGGTGATCGCCGTGTAGAGCAGTTCCCTCGTGAGCACTGGCGAGTCCGGACGAGTCGGCAGAGCGACGACCACGTGCGGGAACTCCGAGCCCTGGCTCTTGTGGATCGTCATGGACCACCAAGTCTCCGCTGCATGCAGGCGTGCGGGCGGGACGAAGCGGAGGCCACCGCCGGGACCGGAGGGCAGCGCCACGGACAGCCCGTCCGGGCCGCTGACCGCAACCCCCGTGTCGCCGTTGAAGACACCGTTGAGGGGATCGTTCGCCGTCACCAGCACCGGTCGACCGATATGCCACTGGCCACGTCGATCGACGTCGCCGACGAGGTCGAGTACGACGCGTTCCACCCGGCGATCCCAGTCACGACGACCGTTGCTCCCGCGATGGGTGGCGGCGAGCACCTTCACGCCGGCGGCGGCGCGCAGCGCGGTCGCGCCATCGCCCGATCGGGCTGCTTCCACCACGGAGACACCGGCCGAAACCAGCTCTGAGAGCACCGTGGAGTCCGCGGACTCGGGCGGCACGAGTCGGAGGTCGGGGCGGGAACCGTCCAGCAGGGCGACGGCGGAATCGACGTCCCCCGCTCGCACCGCGTCTGCCAACGCCGCTATCCCGGACTCGGAGCCGAAGCGGTGGACGCGATCCAGGATCGTCACCCGACCCGCCAGCGGAGCGGTGCCGCTTCCGACTGAGTCCGATCCGTTCCTCGGCCCGACAAGGTCTGCGAGCACGGTTCCGGCTTCGACGCTCGCCAACTGGTCCGGATCACCCACCAGGACCACCCGTGCCGTCGGTCGGACCGCGTCGAGGAGTCGCGCCATCAGCGGCAGGTCCACCATCGAGGTCTCGTCGACCACGACCAGATCGTGGATCAGAGGATTGTGACGATCGCGGGCGAACCCCGCACCCGGGCGAGCGCCGAGAAGGCGGTGGATCGTCGTCGCCTCTGCACCCCGCATTCGATCCAGGACTCCGGCATCAGCGATCCCGTCGGCAGCAATTTCCTCAACCGCCTGGCGGACGGCCTCGGTCATCCGGGCGGCGGCCTTACCGGTCGGTGCCGCCAGTGCGAACTCGCGAACCGGTGAAGTCTCGGTCAGCAGTGCCGCGGCGAGGACACGGGCGACGGTCCTCGTCTTTCCGGTGCCCGGGCCGCCGGCGATCACCGAGACCGCGTTCGTCAGCGCGATCTCCGCCGCCACACGCTGACGGTCCGGCGAGCCGTCCTCCGGGGCCGGGAAGAGGTCGTCGAGTGCCGGGACGTCGATCGCGTAACCCGCGTTCGAACACCGTCCCGCGAGGTCTTCGGCCACGGCACGTTCGTAGGCCTCGTAGCGGTGCAGGTAAAGCCTTCGACCGTCCCACACCAGTGGACGCACCGATCCGACCGCCTCCTCCCTGCTCCTGAGGACGAGGTCGCTGCCGTCGAGCACTCGGGCCCACTCGGCGGGGTCGGGCCAGGGCAGGTCCTCGGGTTCCCCGCTGACCACACGTTCCGCAACCTGGTCGAGTTCGACGCAGACGTGACCGAGCCGAGGTCCGCGCGCGGCGACCGCCAGCGCCAGGATCTCCTCTCCGGACAAGGACTCGACGGGAGGCTGTTCCCCCGACGAGCGAAGGCGCGCCACGGTCGCAGCGAACTGGACCTCGCTCGGGTCGAACACCCCGACGGCGACGAACGGTTCGAGCACCGTGACCGATTCCGGGATCCGCGTCGACTGACCGTTCAAGCCGAGACCCCCTCGCCGTCGAACAACCGGTCCTGCACGCCGGTGCCGGCCGTGGAGGCGACCGGTTCTCCATCGCCTTCGCCGGCGGTGCGACCCGCGAGAAGGTCGCTCACCGCTCGGACGAGTGCTGGAGGGACGTCCCACCTGCAGACGCCGTGGGGTTGTCCGTCCGTGCGGGCGGTGGACGGGCCTGCCATTCCCCGGACGAACAGGTAGCGGACTCCACCGAGGTGGATGAAGGGGTCGTAGGCGGGAATCCGCCAACGGAGGTAACGGTGCAGTGCGACCGAGTACAACAACGCCTGCAGCGGGTAGTGGTGCTGCGCCATCTCCTCGTGCAGACACCGAGGGGCGTAGTCGCCGACGCCCGGGAGTGCCTTCGGGTCGTGCAGTCGGTTCGTCTTGTAGTCGACGACCAGAAATCGGTCCGGTGAGTTCGGCGTGCGGACGCGGAGGACGAGGTCGATCGAACCTGTGAGGTGGCCGGCCAGGTCCACGCCGTAGACACCCGCTGCCACCCTCTCGGCCCACGGCCGGTACGGGTCGTCGGTCGACAGGTGGTCGAGCAGCACGGCACCGAGTCGGCGATCGGTCAGCTTCGTCCCGCCGTCGGGAAGGTGGAGTTCGAAGTCCACTTCGTCGAGCCGGTCCCTCCGTCCGAAGCTTCTCAAGGTCCTTTCCCCGAGATCCGGACCGAGCGGAGTGTCGATCGACGCGATGACCCCGTCGATCACCAGATCCCGACCTTCGGCTTCCGTCGAGCCGGGCGGCAGCAGTGGAGCCAGGGAGACGTTCCGCCAGCTGAGCTCGCGTGAGAGCTGTCGGGAGACGTCCCCTCGCAAGTCATCCGCGGCGAAGTCGACGTGCTCGTAGATCGAGTGAACGAGAAGGCCGAAGTCCTTACCCGCCGGAGAGGTCGCCAACGGCGAGATCGCGTGCTCCGGCGTGAGCGACACCTCGCCCGTCCGTTCGGGAACCACCGGAGCGACGGCGAAGGGCTCGCCTGGAACGTCAACGTCGTGGTTCGTGTCGGACGCCTCGCTGCTGATGGAGGAGAACGACCAACGCCGCGTCCGTCGATCCAACACCCGCCCGATCGTCGCCTCCTCCAACGGACCCGACTGTCCGTCTGATCGGCGCGGCACCCAGTTCGAGGTCGGGACGGCACGACCGTCGACCTTCGTCACGGTCAGGACCGGATCGGGACGACGATCTCCGCCGGCACGTGCTTCCAGCTCCGCCAGACGCTCGAACACGGTCGAGTCGCCGGGTACGTCGACTGGACCTTCCAGGGAACCACCGCCGAAGAGCACGCGCCCCAATGGACCCTTGTCGCAGCCTCTGACGCGGGCCCACCACAGGACGGTCTGGTGCTTCGCTCGGGTCAGAGCCACGTAGAGCAGCCGTAGCGCTTCGCCGTCACGCTCCCTGTCCGCGGACGCCTTCCGCTTCTGCTCGGCTTTTCCATCGGGCCACTTGCGGCCTCTGAGAAGGTCGAAGCAGCGTCGACCCTTCTCGTCGAGGAAGACGAGCGGATCACCGGTACCGGGACCGGACCACATCGTCGGACAGCAGACGATGGGGAACTCGAGACCCTTCGCCACCCAGACCGTCATCACCTGCACTGCGTCGGCCTCGGAGGCGACGCGACGCGACGCCGCGTCGCCCTCGAACTCCGCGTTCGGGTTCACGGTGAGGTTCGGATCCTGGGGACGGTCGAGAACGCCCATCAACCCCACGACGGTGCTCTGGCCGGGAGACGGATCGAGGCGGAACAACTCCGCAATGTGCTCGAGGTCGGTGGCGCAGCGATCGCCATCGAATCGGCGCAGCACCCGTTCGATGACGCCGCTGTCCGCGAACACCGCTCGCACGAACGCTTCGACGCCGGCATCGCGCAACACGCTCGACCATGACCAGAGTTGCTGTTGGATGGTTGCGATCGCCACGTCGTCGGCGTCGTCGAGCCAGTCGACGTCGTGCCCACCGAACCAACTGATCGCGAACATGCGGGCTCGGCGGGCGTCCGCTGGTCGTGCCACGGCCGCCAGGAGCCACCTCCACTGCTCCGCCGCAGGGGACTCCAGGACGCTCGACCCACGGGCGAGCACGACGGGGACACCTTGCGCGTCCAGTGCAGCCCGGACGGCCTCGGCGTCGATCGTCGAACGGACGAGCACGGCGATGTCACTCGGCCTGACCCGCCGGTAGCCGACGCTCCCCGATTCGGCTCCCGTGGGAACAGGAGAAAACGGGGCCTCCGCTTCCGTACTCGCATCGGAGGTCGGCAGCCACCCGTCGTCCAGGCGCTGTCTCACCACGTCCACCAAGTCCTCGAAGACAGCCTCCTTGGCGACGTCACTCGAGATCGACAGCTCACCCCCGACCTTCACCTTCGTCCTCGCCAACCCTTCCGCCGTGCGGACGCGCAGGTCGATCGCCGGCAGCCCCGCGCCCGACGAGTCGACCAGACGGCGCTCTCGGTGCTCCGGGGACGGATCCACGGACGTGAACCCGATCTCGTCCGTTCCGAAGGTCACTCCGTCGAAGATCGCATCGACCGCCTCCAGCACCGCGCCGTCGGATCGCCAGTTGGTGACGAGCGACCGCTTGTCCGGCTGGTCGCGCACCGCGTCGAGATAGGTGTGGACGTCCGCCCCTCGGAAGGCATAGATCGCTTGCTTCGGGTCGCCGACCAGAACGAGGTTCCGGCCAGTAGACGTACCTCCGTCGACGACCCTGCTTCCGAAGAGTCGGTCGAAGATCGCCCACTGGATCGGATCCGTGTCCTGGAATTCGTCGATCAGCGCTGCCCGATACCGGTTTCGCACCAGTTCAGCGGCAGCCGCCCCTCGCTCGCCGAGAAGCTCGTCGTGCAGCCGAACGAGGATGTCCCCGAAGCTGCGCTGACCGAGACGACGACGTTGTGCGAGGACCTCGTCGATCGCCTGCTCGACCATTCTCCGCACGACGACGGCCCTGTCCATCTCGGCACCCGCCCCGAGGGGTTCGGGCAGGAGCTGTAGCCCGCGTCTGCCCAGGGCCGTCTGCACGAGGGACACGAACGCACTGAAACTGGGTAACAGGCCGGGGTCGGTCCCACCGGCCGACTCGGTCGCCAGCACGTCAGCGCACACGGCCAGCGTGAGATCGCCGTTGTCGTCCACCAACGCCCCCGCCTCGTCCTCGGCGAGACCGAGTAGCCCGAGCACCTGCCCGGCGAAGCCGTGGATGGTGGAGATGGTCGCCGAGTCGAACTCGGTCACGGCCCGTTCGAGGTTGTACCTCGCCCTTTGCCGGATCGGTTCGGGTAGGGACAGGAGATGCTCCAGCAATGGATCTCCTTCCGACGCGGCGACCGCCTGGCCGGCGTCTCCGAGTCGTGTCGCAGCGGCCGAGACACGGTCACGGACCCTGGCCCGCAACTCGGCGGTCGCGGCCCGGGTGAAGGTGACCATGAGCAGCTCGGACGCACGTACGTCCCGCTCCGCGATGAAGCGCGTCGCCAGGGCGGCAAGCGTGTAGGTCTTCCCGGTGCCGG
>JAGQSN010000258.1 GCA_020439555.1 Acidimicrobiales bacterium
GGGTCGGGCTTGGCGAGGACGTCGGCCTCCTGGACCCGGCTGAAGCCGTTGATGGCCGAACCGTCGAAGTGCATGCCCTCCTCGAAGGCGCTCTCGAGCTCGGCCGGCGAGATGGCGACCGACTTGAGCTGTCCGAGCACGTCCGTGAACCACAGACGGATCAGGCGGACCCCGCGCTCTTCGACCGTGCGCAGCACGTATTCCCGCTGGCGTTCCATAGGGCGCCATGATGACCCATCCGCCCTGTCGTTTGCGACGTGAGAAGCCCTGTTCTCAGGCCAGTTCACACTCCGTTCACATAGGTGCAACGGGTCAGAAATCGCGTGCTGGAAGCCTCATCGCCGGTCGGAGCGGCACCGGTGTGCCCGGAGCACCGCCGACCGTTTGAGAAGAAGGCACCGACGTGCAAGTGTCGGGACCCGTTGGACCGCGGCCTGGCCGCACATGAACCGAGGAGCCTCCGTGGCCTACCGAGCTGAATACATCTGGATCGACGGCACCGAGCCGACGCCCCTGCTCCGCTCCAAGACGAAGATCATCAAGGACGGCGTCGAGCCTGGCATCTGGGGCTTCGACGGCTCCAGCACCAACCAGGCGCCGGGCGACCAGTCGGACTGCGTCCTGAACCCGGTGTTCGTCTGCCCCGATCCGATCCGCGGCGGCGACGACGTGCTGGTCCTGAACGAGGTGCTCACCGTCGACATGGAGCCGCACCCGACGAACACCCGCGCCGGCTGCGCCGCCGCCGAGGAGAAGTACGGCAACCAGGAGCCGTGGTTCGGCATCGAGCAGGAGTACACGTTCCTCAAGGACGGCCACCCGCTCGGTTGGCCCCAGGGCGGCTACCCCGGCCCGCAGGGTCCGTACTACTGCGGTGTCGGCGCCGACGAGATCTACGGCCGTGACATCGTCGAGGCGCACACCAAGGCGTGCATCGACGCCGGACTCGAGATCTCGGGCACCAACGCCGAGGTGATGATGGGCCAGTGGGAGTTCCAGATCGGCCCGGCCGGTCCGACCGCCTGCAGCGATCACCTCTACATCGCCCGCTGGCTGCTGTACCGCGTCGCCGAGGACTTCGACGTCGCCGTCACCATCGATCCCAAGCCCATGCCGGGCGACTGGAACGGTGCCGGGGCGCACACCAACTTCTCGACCAACGCCATGCGCGAGGGCTACGACGCCATCATCACCGCGTGTGAGGCACTCGGGAAGAACGCCCAGGAGCACATCACGCAGTACGGCCCCGGCGTCGAGCGTCGCCTGACCGGCCTGCACGAGACCGCCCCCTGGACCGAGTTCAGCTACGGCGTGTCGAACCGTGGTGCGTCGGTGCGCATCCCGTGGCAGGTCGAGAAGGACGGCAAGGGCTACATCGAGGATCGTCGCCCGAACGCCAACATGGATCCCTACACGGTGACCCGACTGATCGTGGAGACCTGCTGCGGCGCACTCGCCGAGTAAGCAGACCTCCGGGTCGACGTGCGACGGGGAGCGGTCCTGCATGGGCCGCTCCCCGTGCGCGTTTCGGTAGTGTCCGCGCCGGCGCGGGTTCGAGCGGTTCGAGTGGTTCGGGCATGCCGGGCGTCGAGGAGGCATCGTGGAGGAGCGCACCCCAGCAGAGGTGGTCGAGCTGGCAGCCGAGGAGGGCGTCGAGATCGTCGACGTGCGCTTCTGTGATCTGCCGGGGCTGATGCAGCACTTCTCGGTGCCGGTATCGGAGCTCACCGAAGACGTCTTCGAGGAGGGGTTCGGCTTCGACGGCAGCTCGATCAGGGGGTTCCAGGAGATCCAGGAGTCGGACATGATCCTGCTCCCGGATCCCAACACCGCCTACATCGACCCGTTCCGCAAGCACAAGACCCTCAACCTGCACATGTGGGTCCACGACCCGATCACGGGTGAGCCGTACTCGCGCGACCCGCGCTACGTCGCCCGCAAGGCGGAGGAGCACCTGCGCTCGACGGGCATCGCCGACACGTGCTTCGTCGGACCCGAGGCGGAGTTCTTCATCTTCGACGACGTGCGCTTCGCCCAGGACGCGCACTCGGCGTTCTACGCCGTCGACTCGGTCGAGGCCTCGTGGAACACGGCGCGCGACGAGCACCCGAACCTCGGGTACAAGCCGCGCTACAAGGAGGGCTACTTCCCGGTCCCGCCGATGGACCACCACCAGGACCTGCGTTCGGAGATGACCCTGATCCTCCAGTCGCTCGGCATCCCGGTGGAGGTGCAGCACCACGAGGTCGGCACCGCCGGCCAAGCCGAGATCGACATCCGATTCGACTCGCTGCTGCGCCAGGCCGA
>JAGQSN010000259.1 GCA_020439555.1 Acidimicrobiales bacterium
GCGACACCCTGCTGTTCGTGGTCGAACAGGAAGGCAAGGGGGCCTGCCACACGGGCGAGCGAACCTGCTTCTTCCGAGCTTTCGGGGGTTGAGGTGACGATCCGGCCGAGCCGCGAGGAGTTCCGGGAGATCGCGCGGACCCACACGGTCGTCCCGGTCTGGCGCGAGTTGCTCGCGGACCTGGTCACACCGGTCGCCGCGTTCGCTCGTCTCACCCACGGGGGAGAGCCTGGTTTCCTGCTCGAGTCCGTCGAGCACGGCGAACGGTGGGGTCGCTGGTCGTTCGTCGGTCGGCGACCGGCGGCGACTCTGGTCGCCAGGGGCCGCAACGTGGAGGTCGTGCTCGCCAACGACGACGACCCGAACGCCGCCCAGGTCGCTTCCACGATCGACGACGTGCCCCTCGGTGACGGCATCCTGGCCGCCGTCGAGGTATTGCTCGATCGGTTCCGTTCGCCGCTCAATGACGACCTACCCCCGCTCCACGGCGGTCTCGTCGGCTACCTCGGGTACGACGTCGTGCGGGAGGTGGAGAAGCTTCCCGATGTGCCGCACGACGACCAGGAGCTTCCCGAGGCCGTTCTCGCCGTGATCGGTGAGCTCGCGGCGTTCGACCATTGGCGCCAGCGCGTCACGCTCGTCGCCAACGCGTACGTCCGTCCCGGCCTTCCCGACTCGGAGCTCGACGCCCGCTACGACGCGGCGGTCGCCCGGCTCGACCGGCTCGCCGCCGACGGGGCGCGGCCGCTCGACGAGCCACTCGTCGAACCCCCGGACCCCGACGCGCCGCTGCCGGACGTGCGTTCGAACCTCGCCGACGGGGCGTTCCAACGCGCCGTGGAAGCAGCCAAGGAACACATCCTCGCGGGCGACATCTTCCAGGTCGTTCTCTCGCAACGTTTCGACCTCGACCTCGACGCGGACCCGTTCGACGTCTACCGGGTGCTCCGTCAGGTGAATCCGAGCCCGTACATGTACCTGTTCCGGCACCCCGAGGTGACCCTCGTCGGTTCTTCACCCGAACCGATGGTGCAACTCCTCGACGGTCAGGTGATCTCCCGGCCGATCGCCGGGACCAGATACCGGGGCAGGACCGAGGAGGAGGACCGTCGCCTCGGGGCCGAACTGCGAGAGCACCCGAAGGAGGTCGCCGAGCACGTGATGCTCGTGGACCTGGCGCGCAACGACGTCGGACGGGTGGTCGAGTTCGGTACCGAGGAGGTCACCGAGATGATGACCCTGGAGCGCTACAGCCACGTCATGCACCTCACATCACAGGTGGTCGGGACCTTGGCGGCCGGTCGCACGCCCATCGACGTCCTGCGGGCGACCCTGCCTGCCGGGACCGTGTCAGGGGCACCGAAGGTCCGGGCGATGGAGATCATCGACGACTTCGAACCGTCCAAGCGCGGCCCGTACGCCGGGGTCGTCGGCTACCTCGATTTCTCCGGCAACATCGACACTGCGATCGCCATTCGGACGATGGTGTGCCTCCCCGACGGCAGGGCGTCGGTCCAAGCGGGAGCGGGGGTCGTCGTGGACTCGAACCCGGACCACGAGGAACTCGAGACGCGCAACAAGGCCAAGGCTCTGCTCACCGCCGTGCCGACCGCTCGGCGGATGACGGCCGACAGGCGCCGGTGACCGCCGTCGGTTCAGGACAGGCCGGAACCCGGCCTCGTCGGGCCACACTGGCACGATGACGACGACCTTCCACCGCTGTGCCAGGGACGTGATCGAGGTGTCCGGGCCGGATGCGCGGCGCTGGCTGCAGGGGCAACTCAGCCAGGACGTCGAGTCCCTTCCCGTTAGCGGGGAGTCCTGGACCTTCGTCCTCTCGCCGCAGGGGAAGGTCGACGGTTGGGGGCGGATCCGCCGAACGGATGAGGACTCGTTCGCCATCGACGTCGATCCCGGTGCCGGCGAGGTCTGGACGTCCCGCCTCGACCGGTTCAAGCTTCGGACCGACGCGGAGGTCACGCTCCGCGAACAGGTAACGATGGTCGCTGTACGGGGGTCCCGGCCGGATGGGTTCCTGGACGCTGGTTGGCCCGGTGTCGACGGAGGAGACCTCCTCGACACGGACGATGCACCGGAGTCGATTCTCGGTACCGCCGTCGAGGTCGACACCAGCGGGTTCGAGGCGATGCGCATTCGTTCCGGGGTGCCGCGGTGGGGAGCCGAACTCGATTCGGACACGATCCCGGCGACGGTCGGCCAATGGATCATCGACGCGTCCGTGAGCTTCACGAAGGGCTGCTACACGGGGCAGGAACTCGTCGCCCGCATCGACAGCCGGGGCGGGAACGTCCCTCGCCGACTCGCGCTCGTCACCTCGCCGGAGCCGCTGCAGCGTGGAGCCGACGTGGTGGTCGACGGGGAAGTCGTCGGCGAAATCACCAGCGTCTCGGCGGACAGGAGCGGATCAGTAGGGCTGGCGTTCGTGAAACGTGGCGTCACGCCCCCTGTGGACGGCTCGGTGGAGAGTTGCGTCGTCCACGTCGGAGCCCTGCCCTCGACCTGAGGGCCGTTGGTCGGAACGTGTTCCGGTGGTGCGGTGCCCCGTGGAGGCCGCTCCGATCCACTGCCCCCGAAGATGAGACGTGGTCGGGGAGCGACGTAGCATCCCGTGATGACCGTCTGCGCTGGTGAGCACACGTGAATCATTACGACGTGCTCGGCGTTTCGCGTGACGTCGACCAGGCGACCCTGCGTCACGCCTACCTGGCAGCGGCACGCGCCCACCACCCTGACTTCCATGTGGGGGCCGACGCCATAGAACTGGCCTCGGCGGCCAAACGGATGCAGGAGGTGAACGAGGCGTGGGCGGTGCTCGGCGATCCCGAGCGACGCGCCGAGTACGACCGAACTCTGCCCGCGCCGCGGAGCAGACCTTCGACCACATCCGGTGACCCCTCGCGGCAACCGCTGGTCATGCCGCCGGGCAAGGGCTGGACACCCAGACCCGACGACACCCGCTGGCAACGCAACTACGCAGCCTGGCGTGACGAGGACGAACGACTCGCCGAGGACGAACCTTCGACGCGTCGTCGTGTCGTGCTCGTACTACCGGTGCTGCTCGTGGTGCTGGCGCTCGTCCTCGGGCTGGTCGGGGCAGCCACGTCGTCGCGACCCCTGTTCGCAGCCTGTTTCGTTGCCGTCGCCATGGCCGCCATCCTGTTCGTGATGCTGCCGGTCATGGAGATGGCCCGCGGTCGCAACCGGGACTGAAGCTCGCACCGACCACGGCGGTAGGTTCGTCGCACCATGACCACCTACCTGGACAAGATCCTCCTCGCCCATCGGGAAGCGGCAGCCGGCGACGCCCGTTCCTTCGAGGCGCTGCGCGAGGAAGCGGCGGCGACACCTCCGTGCAGGGGCTTCACCGAGTCGCTTCGGCGAGGCTCGTCGCTGCGGGTCATCTCGGAGGTGAAGCGTCGGTCACCGTCCAAGGGTGATCTGTTCCCCGGGCTCGATCCGGCGCACCTCGCCACCCAGTACCAGTCCGGAGGGGCCGCATGCCTGTCTGTCCTGACGGACTCGGAGTTCTTCGGCGGTTCACCCGAGGACCTGCGTGCTGCTCGCGCGGCGGTCGATCTCCCGGTTCTCCGCAAGGATTTCACGGTCACGGCGCGGGACGTGTGCGACGCCCGGATCATGGGGGCCGATGCCGTCCTGCTGATCGTCGCTGCGCTCGACGACGTGGAGCTCGCCGACTTCCACGCCCTCGGCACCGAGCTCGGCCTCGACTGCCTCGTCGAGGTGCACGACGAGGCGGAGCTCGATCGTGCGCTCGCCGTCGGCGCATCGCTCGTCGGTGTCAACCAACGCGACCTGGTCACCTTCGAGGTCGACACGGCACGTGCGGTCCGGTTGGCACCGCTGATGCCCGAAGGGGTCGTGCGCGTCGCCGAGTCCGGTGTGAGGGGCGTGCCGGACGCCACGGCGTTGCACGAAGCCGGATACCACGCCGTGCTCGTCGGGGAATCCCTCGTGACGTCGGGCGATCCGGCCGCGGGCGTGTCCGCGCTGGCCTCGATAGGGGCCGGGAACGCCTGAACCGCCCTGTCGGCCCGGCGGTCGACTACCGGAAACGGACCGGCACGGGCCAGACTTGAACAGAGATCCCATGTTCCGCCGATCGTCCGTTCTGCTCCTCCTGCTACCAGTCGTCGTTCTGCTCGTCGGCTGTGGATCGAGCGACTCCAAGGCCGGATCCGGTCGTCTCGCCGTAGAGCAGGCCACGGTCGACCGACCGGTGTCCCAGGCCCAGGCCGCGCTCCGGTTCGTGATCGACAACGGCACAGGCACCGACGACACGCTCGAGTCCGTCACGACCGACGTCGCTGGTAGTTCGACGATCCACGAGTCCGCCCTCAGCGGCGGCATGGCCACGATGAAGGCACGTGACTCGGTGGCCGTGCCCGCCGGCTCGAAGGTGACGTTCGCTCCCGGTGGCCTCCACGTGATGCTCGAAGATCTCCGCCGCCCCCTCGAGGTCGGTGACACCTTCGACGTCACGCTCCACTTCGCCCGGGCGGGTTCGGTGACCGTGACCGCCAAGGTGGTTTCCCCGGGTGCGATGACCGACGACCAGGAGCACGACCATGGTTGACAAGTTCCACATCACCCGACGGCGCCTGATCGGTGCCGGTGCCGCCACCGGACTCGGTCTCCTGCTGGGCGCGTGCGGTCTCGAGGACGGAGGATCCGCCGAAGCAGGAACCGCCGACCCGGACGCCGGGTGGAGCGGCACGTTGGTCGACCCGCCGTTCACCAAGCCCGACGTCACGTTCACGGACTTCAACGGCAAACCCTTCCCCTTCAAGGAGAAGACCGAGGGTCGGCTCACGATGCTGTTCTTCGGCTACACCAGCTGCCCCGACGTGTGCCCCGTGTATCTCAACACGCTCGCCAGCGCGCTCGACGCGATCGACTCGGGCCCCGGGAGCAGGCCGATCGTTCTGTTCGTCGGCGTCGACGTGGCCCGGGACACGCCGAAGAAGATGAAGGAGTACCTCGGACAGATCGACGACTCCTTCATCGGTCTCACCGCCGAGGAGCCCGTCATCGCCAAGGCGATCGCCCACCTCAAGCTCGGCCAACCGGTCATCCACGAACCGGACAAGGACGGCAACTACGCGGTCGACCATCCGGCCGGCATCATCGTGTTCTCCCCGGACAACCTCGGCCATCGGATCTTCCCGGCGAACGTCCGGCAGAAGGACTGGGTGAAGGACCTGCCTCGCCTCGATGAGGGCATCTACCGGACCGACCAGGACGCGGAACACAGCTGATGGGCTGGTGGTGTTCCTCCACGCGTCAGGTCTGGAACTGGACCCCGAGGCCCTACCTCGGCGCGCTGATGATCGTCGGCGCGCTGATCGCCCTCGGTGTGTGGTGGGTCGTGCGCGGCCGTGGCCGTCTCGGCGAACTCGAACCGGCGGGCCACGACGTCCGCTCCGAGGTCCGAGGATCCACCCGCGGGCGCACCACAGCGTTCGTGTTCGGGGCGATCGGACTCTGGGCCGTGCTCGACTGGCCGCTGGCCACGCTCGGTGCCGGCTACCTGGCGTCGGCACAGATGATCCGCCAGATCGTGATGGTCATGGCGGTCGCCCCGCTGCTGCTGTTCGCGTGCCCGCCGGCGCTGGCAGCCCGGGTCGTCGGCTGGGGATGGCGCCTCAGGACGCTGCGGTTCGTCGCCACCCCGTACTTCGCGGTGCCTTTCGCTGCGCTGTCGCTCATCGTCGTCAACAGCCCGACCTTCACGGACCCGCTGCTGAAGTCCCAGTTCGGCTCCTTCGCCATGGACCTTGTCTGGGTCGCCGCCGGATTCGTCCTGTGGATGCCGGTCCAGTGCCCGCACCCCGGTGTCCGTCGACTCGAAGGCGGACCGGCGCTCGTCTACCTGGTCGGCCAGTCGATCATCCCGGTGTTGCCCGGCTTCTTCATGACCTGGTCGGATTCGCCGATCTACGCGACCTACGAACTCGCTCCCCGGGTGTTCGCCGGCTTCACCGCCGTCGACGATCAGACGACGGCCGCAGCCATCCTGCAGATCGGCGGAATGCTGTTCCTCTGGATCCAGCTGTCGTACCGGTTCATCAGTTGGGCACAGCGTCAGATGGACGCGAACCAGGCGAAGGTGCATTCCATGGCCCGTCAGAGCACGTCGGCCTCCTAGCATCGGGACGTGTTCGTCAAGATCGAGGGGATCACGAGGGAGTCGGACGCACTCCTGGCGGTCGCGATGGGGGCCGACGCTGTCGGCTTCGTGTTCGCCCCGTCGAAGCGCCAGATCGCGCCGGGAATCGCCCGTGACATCGCCCGGAGGCTTCCCCCCGAGGTGCTGACGATCGGTGTCTTCCGGGACGAAGCCCCGGCACGAGTGGTGGACATCGTCAACCACGCCGGTCTCAAGGCGGCCCAGCTCCACGGCCACGAGTCCGTCGACGCCACCAAGTACGTGAAGGGCCACGTTCCGGTCGTGCTGAAGGCGTTCGCCGCCGGGGACCCCACGATCGAACGCGCCGCCGACTTCGGTGCCGATGCGATCGTCCTGGACGCCGCGAAGCCGGGTTCCGGTGAGGTGTTCGACTGGAACCTGGCCGACCTCGTACCCGACGGGCTGCGGATCGTTCTCGCCGGGGGGTTGACCCCGGAGAACGTCGCGGACGCAGTGACAAGGGTCCGACCGTGGGGTGTCGACGTCGCCACCGGAGTCGAAGCGGACCGAGGAGAGCCCGGCGCGAAGGATGCGCTCAAAGTGAAGCACTTCATCGAACGGGCGAAGGCCGCCGCAGCGGACGTGATCGACGACGGGGTGGAGATCGAACACGGTCCCTACGACTGGCAGACCGACGGAGGTCGCTGGTGAGGCCGAACGAACCAGCCGCCTCGGTGCGGCCCCGGGGCGTGCGACGTAACTCCGGCCCGCGCCGGTCACGCCACGCGCGCCTGGCCTGGTTCGCGAGGGTCGCGCGGGACGGTCGATGGTCGGCGCGCTGACGCCGACTCGACCGTTTCGACCATCTCCGAGGTGACCATGTCCGACAATCCCGTCCGTTCCGCAATGGGCGAACCCGACGCAACCGGCCGATTCGGTCGATTCGGCGGCCGTTTCGTCCCCGAGACCCTCATGCCCG
>JAGQSN010000260.1 GCA_020439555.1 Acidimicrobiales bacterium
GGGCGCCGAGATCGGAGCCACCACGTCACTGTTCGCCTACGACGAGTCGATGGACGCCTACCTGCGGGCCACGCGGCGCGAAGGAATCGCCGAGGCGGCTGCGTCAGTCTCCGAACACCTCCGCCCCGACCCCGAGGTCTACGCGGACCCTGCGTCCTACTACGACCAGGTCATCGAGATCGACCTCTCGAAGCTCACTCCGATGATCAACGGCCCCCACTCCCCCGACTACGCCCACCAGGTCTCCGAGATCGGCGCGACAGCGGCAGAGAAGGGATGGCCGCTGGAGATCTCCGCTGCGCTGATCGGATCGTGCACGAACTCCTCCTACGAGGACATCACCCGTGCGGCGTCCATCGCCCGTCAGGCGTCGGCCAAGGGCCTCAAGGCACGCACGAAGCTGCTGATCACCCCTGGGTCCGAGCAGGTCCGTGCCACGATCGAGCGAGACGGTCTCCTCGCGGACCTCGAAGCGATCGGCGGCGAGGTGCTGGCCAACGCGTGTGGGCCTTGCATCGGCCAGTGGGCACGCCCGGACATGGATCCGTCCACGGTCAACACGATCGTGAACAGCTACAACCGCAACTTCCCGAAGCGCAACGACGGGTCCGCCAACACCCTCAGCTTCGTCACCTCCCCCGACACGGTCATCGCTCTCGCTCTGGCCGGTCGTCTCGACTTCAACCCTGCGACCGACACCCTCACCACCGACGACGGCGAGGAGGTGCGGCTCGACGAACCTGTTGGCGTGAGGCTTCCCGAAGCCGGTTTCGACCCCGGTAGCAACACGTTCACCGCGCCACCCGAGGACGGTTCCGGCGTCGAGGTCAAGGTGTCGCCCACGTCGGATCGCCTCCAGTTGCTGACCCCGTTCGAAGCGTGGGACGGCAATGACTTCGTCGAACTTCCGATCCTCCTGAAGGCGCTCGGCAAGTGCACGACCGACCACATCTCGATGGCGGGCCCGTGGCTCAAGTACCGGGGACACCTCGAGAACATCTCCGGCAACCTGTTCGCAGGCGTCATCAACGCCTACACCCAGGCCGACGGCACCGGAAAGGACCCGCTCGACGGCGAGACCCGTGCATTCCCCGACATCGCGAAGCATCTCCACGAGGCCGGGGTGCCGTGGGTCGCTGTCGGCGACGAGAACTACGGAGAGGGTTCATCTCGTGAGCACGCCGCCATGGAGCCTCGGTTCCGCGGAGCCAAGGCGATCCTGGTACGCAGCTTCGCCCGCATCCACGAGACGAACCTGAAGAAGCAGGGTGTCCTCCCGCTCACCTTCGCCGACCCGGCGACCTACGACCAGATCGGTGAGGACGACAAGCTCTCCTTCCTCGGCCTGGCCGAACTCGCGCCTGGCAAGCCCGTCTCCTGCGAGATCGTCAAGCCCGACGGCACGAAGGTTCCCTTCGAGGCGAACCACACGATGAACGAGGAGCAGATCGACTGGTTCCGCGCCGGCGGTGCCCTGAACATCATCCGGCAGCGGACGGCTTCGGCGTGACGACCCGACGGTCACGTTCCAGCCGTTCCGGTTCGACAGGGCCGTCCGGCAACGACGGCGGTCGTGACGGCGCTGACGACGGCGTCGACCCGACAGTCGCCGCGTTCGCCTCGTTCATCAAGTCCGAAGAGGCGCAGGAGAAGGCAGCGCGTCGCGCCGCGAAGCAGGCACGTGCGGCCGAACTCGAGGCAAGGAAGCTCGTCACAGCGAAGGACGAGGCTGCAGCCGAACTGAAACGCCTGAGGGGACGCCAAGGAGTCCCAGCAGAGGTCCGAGCCGCCGCCGAGGACGCCTACCGCCGAGCCCTCGCGGCTGTCGTCGCCGCCGAGACCGGCGAAACGCCGGACTGGGCCCCCACAACCGCGACGGCGGACGACTCCGACGGTCCGGCACCGACGTCCTCCGACGACGTCGACACCGAAACCTCACCTCCTCAGGACCCGACGGGTTCCGACGACCCGAACAGCGATACTGAGTGACATTGGTCACAACGGTGTCACTCGATGTGACCTGGTAATAGCTTCGCCCACCGAGTCCGGTCCGTTCGTCCTTGGGAGGGAACGAAGATGCGGAGTTCGCGGGTAATGAAAGTGATCGTCGCTGTCGCCCTGACGCTGCCGCTGGCGGTGTCGTGCGGGTCGAGCAGCGACAGTTCCTCCAACGGCAAGTCGTCGAGTGCGGCCACCACGAAAGGCTCGGGTGGCGACGAGGCTTCCGACGGCGGAACCGAGCCGACGAAGAAGCCGACCGAGGTCGAGAAGTTCAAGTTCGAGAAGGTCGCCGACCTCCCCAAGGTTCAGATCAACTCGACGGTCGAGTTCAAGGGGGACATCTTCGCCACGGTCTACGGCGACACGATGGAAATGTCGATCATGCGAATCGGAACCGACGGCAAGACCACCGGCCCGGAACAACATTCCTCGGACTTGTCGCTCTACGGCGTGTACCCCACCACCGACGCATTGATCGCGGTCGGGTCCAACTACGGCACCGGGAACATGACGTGTGGGTTCGCCAAGGTGGACCCGACCACACTCGCCATCGGCGCCCTGGACAACTCGCTCCAGGCGTCGGGCAATTCAGGCTGCGGCACACCAGAGGTCTTCATCGACGGGTCGACGTTGGCCGCCGTGTACAGCAGTCGCCTCGCAGTCATGGACACCTCCACCGGGGCCGTGAAGACCATCGACTTGCAGACCGGCCAGGACTACGCATCTACACAGATCACCGGAAACAAGGACGCGCTGTTCGTGTCCTACCCCGAGGACAACGGCTCCGACATGGCAACGCCGCACAAGTGGGTGTTGGTGCGTCTGGACCGCAAGACGCTCGCGGAAACCGCCAGAGCGACGCTGGACGGATCTCCCGCCATGAATGGCGACAAGCTCACCGTCCAGACCTACAACACGACCAAGAACCCGGACGGACCGACCACCTTCACGCCCAAGGACGTCCTGGAAGTCGACCAGAAGACGCTCAAGACGAAGAAGGCCGATTCGGACTCGCCCGCTTCGTTGTGTGATGCCGTCACTTCCCAGCTCGGGATGAGCAGGTTTCCCGCGGGCTTCGAGACCGGCGGACGGATCTGGAGAGACATGATCGTGAGCGGCACGGTCACGGGTTACGACCCGGACACCTGTGACAAGAGTGCCGAAGCGACGATGCCGGATTCGCAGCAATCCTCGGACCAGCAGAACTCCTCCGGGCCACGGGTGAGTGAGCAGCTGATCCATTCCGGCGACAGCCTCCTGGTCATCACTGCGTCGACGTCCACCAAGCCGGATGCCAACGGTAACGAGCGAACGGTCGTCGATTCCCAGGCTCTCTACAAGGCCGACGTCGGCTGACCGTGGCTGATCGAGTTCGCTTGGGCGGGAGCGACGAACGATCAGCCATGACACCACTGCGACAACGCGGTCTTCGACGAAACTCCATGCTCCGTTCCCGCTGAACGGTCGACGAGGGCTGCAACCCCTACGATCGATCCATGCAGTCCACCGACCGCCACAGTCCCACCCGCGTCGCCCTCGTGGTGCTCTCGTTCTTGGCTCTGCTCGCCGTGGGTTGTGGCGTGTCGAGCAACGACGATGCAACACCGACCTCTCAGGCGACAGTCGACACCACCGCTCCCCCTTCGAAGGATCCCTCGGCCACCACGCGGCCCGACGGTCCGTCGAACACCGACGATACGACCACCACGACCGACGAGGAGACGTCGACGACGAGTGACGACACGACTGTCACGACCAACGACTCGCCGTCCGTTCCCGACGACGTCCGCGAACAACTGATCGGCGTCTACATGGGGATCGGTCTCACGAGAGACCAATCGGCGTGTCTGGCCGACAAGATCCTCGGATCAGGGGCGACGAACCCGAACGATCTCGAGAATTCACAGGTCGTCGACTGGATGGAGGCTTGTGACATCTCGATGAGCGACTTGTCGAAGCTCGAGATGCCGAGCGGCGGCTGACGGGGTTCAGTCGCTGCCGGGACGGCGCCCTTCCTCGGCTTCGGGATCGCCGCGGTAGTTGGAGGGCAACGTCCGGGCGAGTTCCTCCGGGGACGGTTCACGTTCCACCCGGGCTTCCGCCGGGAGGAGGTCCACGAGTGCCGACATGATCCGCTTCGTGTCCGCGTCCACGCTGCGGTACTTCAGGTCCACCGGCGAACCGACGCGGACGCGAACCGTCGGTGGGTGACCGATGGCGAGCACGTTCGGCGTGCGGGAGTTGCGCGGCCACACCTCTTCCGTACCCCACAGCCCGATCGGAACCACCGGCGCGTGGGTCATCGCAGCGAGCTTGGCCGCGCCCCACCGTCCCTTGAGCACCGGATCGAAGAACGCCCGACCTCGAGGGATTGTGCCCTGCGGCATGATCGCCACGAGTTCGCCGGCTTCCAGAGCGTCGGCCGCGGCCGCCAAGGGCTCATCCGAACCCGACCCGCGTTCGACCCTGATCCCCCCGAGCATCGACACGAAGTTCCCGACGACCGGTGCGTCGAACACCTCCTTCTTGCCGAGGAAGCGAACCGGTCGGCCGACCTGGGCGAGAGTCATGCCGATCGCCAGCGGATCGAAGTAGGACCGGTGGTTGCCGACGATGATCGCCGGCCCCTCCCTCGGGATGAGTTCGGTTCCCGCGATGTCCCAGCGGACCCACGGGAACAACTGGGGCCGAGCGAGCATCTGCAGGGCACGCTGAGGCTCGATCCCACCGAACTTCGGTACACCTGCGGGAACGTCGAAGTGCTGGGTCGGCCATCGACGTATACGAGCGAACACCATCAACCGGGGATCCGGGTTCACGACGACGGGATGACCCACGGCCGAAAGGAGCGGCACGTCGTAGATCGAATCCGAGTAGGCGTAGCTGTCGGCGAGATCGACGCCGGCCTTCGCTGCCCAGTTCCGTACGGCAGCGAGCTTGCCGGGTCCCCATACGAACAGACCGTCGATCGTTCCGTCGTAGGCACCTTCGATCACGCCGTAGCGGGTCGCCAACAACTCGTCGACCCCGAGTGCCCGCGCCAACGGTTCAACGAGGTCGAACGGCGACGTCGTGGCGATGACGACCTTCCGCCCGGCTGCGCGGTGTTCGGCGATCAAGGACTTCGCGAAGGCCGGTACCTCGGGCTCCAGGTCCAGAGCGGCGAGCTCGCCCGCTTTCCGCACGGTGTCGCGCAGCCACCCGGCCGCTGCCCGCGCCATCTGCCGGGTCGCGATCATCGCGGGAATCGTCTCCCCGACGGCGTCGAAGAACTTGAAGACGAGCGCCTCGCCGGGGATCTCGCGGTCCGGCATCAGACCGACCTTGCGGAGCGTCCGGCTGAACGCCGGACCACTTGCTCCCGTCAGGAGGGTCCGGTCGAGGTCGAAGAAGGCAGCACCGGTCACCGCGCCGATGCTAGGTGTACCGAGCCTCCGGCGGCTCCACACGCCGTGGCGATGACGGTTGACCGTTCCTACGAAGCGCGACAGGGTGCCCGCACCCGAAGCCGAGGAGGACCGTATGCCCCACCCGCTGGACGACTTCCCGCTCCACCAGACGCCGCTCTCGATGGCTCACGTGGCGACATCGGACCGCAACGCGTACGACCGCTACTACTTCAACGCCCACGATCGGAGCGGCGATCCCTATCTGGTCTTCGGTCTGGGCGTGTACCCGAACCTCGGCGTGGCGGACGGGTTCGTGACGCTGCGCCGAGGTGACGAACAGATCACCGTCAGGGCTTCGGATCGGATCGACGGAGTCGACCGACTGCACCCGACGGTCGGACCGTTCTCGATCGAGGTGGTCGAGCCCCTCCAACGCCTCCGGTTCCGGGCCGACGCTCCCGAGCACGGCCTGGCGATGGACCTGACCTGGGACGGCCTGTTCCCGGCGGTCGACGAGTCTCCGCACATCTGGCGGTCAGGCGGGAGGATCACCCTCGACGCCCAGCGATTCGCCCAGATCGGCACCTGGGCGGGGACGTTCAGCCTCGACGGCGAGAGCCACGAAATCACTCCCGACCGATGGATCGGGACGAGAGACCGGTCGTGGGGCATCCGCCCCTCCGGCGATCCGGAACCACCTGGTCGTGCTGCGGACGAACCCATCGAGGGGTTCTGGTGGATGTATGTGCCGGTGGCGTTCGAGGACTTCGCGCTAGTGGTGATCGTCCAGGAGGAGCCGGACGGCCACCGGGTCGTCAACGACGCGATCCGGGTGTGGCCGGCCCCTTCGGGCCGCCGACCTGAACAGCTCGGTTGGCCGCGGGTGGAGATCGACTACCGCAGCGGGTCCCGTCACCCCGACTCGGCCAGGATCCACCTGACCGAGCCGGACGGAACACCGATCCTGCTGGAGGTGGAGACGCTCGGACACGTCGCGTTGAACGCCGGTCCCGGTTACGGCGGCGACCACAGCGGCTGGGCGCACGGGGCCTGGCGCGGCCACGGCTGGTCGGAACGGGCCGTTCTGGACATGAACGACCCATCGGTGGCGTCGATGGTGCCCTTCGGCGTCGTCGACCACGTCGGCCGGGCGCGCATCGGCGACTCGGAGGGATGGGGTCTGTTCGAGTTGGGGACGTTCGGGCGTCACGATCCGAGCGGCTTCGAGGACTGGGGCAGCGTCGCGCCGTGACACCCCGGGAAAGCAGAAGGACCGGCCAGGGGTAGCCGGTCCTTCTTCGGTCTTCGCGGCAGGGGAACCGCTGGACCTGGCGCTCGAGGCTCGGAAAGGGGAACCGTTCACCTCGGCGTATTGGGTTGTTGTAGCTGCATCATCGGCCCTGACGCCATATCTGTCCAACAGTTACTTCGAATATGTCCTATCGTTGAGAGCGATGGATCTGAGGCAGCTCGCAGCTCTGACGGCCGTGGCCGACCACCGCAGCTTCTCCGGCGCTGCCCGAGCGCTGCACACCGTCCAGTCGAACGTGTCGACCCACATCGCTCGGCTGGAACGCGAACTCGGTGCTTCGCTCGTCGACAGGACTTCGGGTGGGCTGACCGAAGCCGGCTCGATCGTCGTGGACCGCGCCCGAAGGGTCCTGCACGAACTCGACGCACTCACTGCCGACGTTGCGTCCTCCCTCGGCGAGGTGTCCGGCGACGTCCGGCTCGGCGTGATCGGAACCACCGGACGCTGGCTCCTGCCCCTGGTCCTCGACGAAGTCGCCGCCACACACCCCAAGGTTCGCGTCGTGACGATCGACGCGACCACGACCTCGCTCGTCCCGCAACTCGCCTCTGGTTCCATCGACCTCGCCGTCGTGAACCTCCCGGTGGAGGACCCTGACGTCGACACCGAGCCGTTGTTCGTCGAGGAGCACGTGGTCGTCGCCCCCGGCTCTCACAAGTTGGCCCGACACGAGCACCTGCACCTGACCGATCTCGCGGACATTCCCCTACTCCTGGAGCCCGTCGGCACGGCCTTCCGTGACCACCTCGAGATCGACGCGGACCGGGCGGGAGTGACTCTCGTGGCCCACGCCGAGGTCGACGGAATGAGGCTGCTGGCCTCGCTCGCCCACGAAGGGTTCGGTGCCGCGATCCTGCCCGCGAGCGCGACCATCGAGGGAACCGACGGCACGACGCGGTCGATCCCGCTCGACGGCACGTCACCCCGCGGGGTCGGTCTGGCCACACCTCGGCGGGCGCGCCCATCGACCCCGGCGACAGCGGTGGCGGAGATCATCCGTCAGGTGGTCGTGGAGGAAGCCCCCAAGCGCTACGGCCTTCGTGTCATCGCACCGGAAGCCGAACCCGACGTTGCCGACTGATCCCCTGTCGCAGAGCCCAACCCCCCCGGTCTTTGAGTCCAACCCCCGGTCGTTGAGCTTGTCGAAACGACCGACCTCGGGCCGCCATCCCACGGCACCAGGGCCGCATGTCTCGGCTACTCGCCGTGGCCGGTACGATGCGGTACGGGCGAGGTGCCCGGTCGATCACCGCTGACGACACGGTTGCCCGCCGTCGAGGACGACGAGGTAGGAGCGACCGTGACCGAGAGCGTGACAATCACCGACAACCGAACCGGGGAATCGATCGAGATCCCCATCGTGAACGGGGGTGTCGACGCCGGAGCATGGAAGAAGCTCCTCGGAAACATCTGGTTCGCCGACCCGGGCTACACACAGACCGCTGCCACCGAGTCCGCCATCACCGAGCTGGACGGCGAGAACGGCATCCTGCGCTACCGCGGCTAC
>JAGQSN010000261.1 GCA_020439555.1 Acidimicrobiales bacterium
TTCGTGATGTCGAACTCGTTCACGAACCAGACGATCGCCCAGATCGAGCTGTTCACGAAGACCGACGACTACCCCGTCGGCGTGTACGTGCTCCCGAAGCACCTCGACGAGAAGGTCGCCCGCCTGCATCTCGACGCGCTGGGCGTGAAGCTGACGAAGCTCACCCAGGAGCAGGCCGACTACATCGGCGTGCCGGTCGAGGGCCCCTACAAGCCGAACCACTACCGGTACTGAGCCACCTCCACCTCTGACGAAACGGCGTAGTTCTCCGTCGCTCAGCGACGCAGAACTACGCCGTTTCGTCCTTGGGGCGCGGTGGTAGGTCGATCACGCGTCCGCTGGCCGCGTCGTCGATGCGGGTCGTACCGGGCGGGACCTCCAGGTCGACCTGGGTCTGGCACCGGTTCCTGTTCGGGTCTCCCCAGATCGTCACCAACGGGAGGAGATCGACACCGCTGCCGGGTTCGACCGTCACCCTGACGTGATCGGAGCACTCGACGGTGACGCGAACCGTCGAAGGGGAGACCCAACGCGGATGGTGGGGTACGAGCGCCGTGCGACCGACGTCGGTTCCACACCCGGCGGCGCAGACAGCCAGCCCGACAGCCAGCCCGAAGGCCGCGAGCGTTCTGGCGATGCGTGTGCCCGGGGTCATCGGCCCAACGGTAACTGCCGTGCCCGACTCTTGACCCCACGGTCAAGGAGGTGGGGGTATGGTCACGCCACTGTCCCGGAACCGTCCGGGACGCGGACTCTCCAGGGGACAGCGTGGAAGATCTCAACGGCAAGGTCGCGGTCGTCACCGGCGGTGCCTCGGGCATCGGTCTCGCCATGGCGAAGGCGTTCGCCGCGGCCGGTTCGTCGGTCGTCATCGCCGACATCGAGACCGAGCCGCTCAGGGCGGCCGAGACCCAGATCGGTGGTGAGGTGCTGGCCGTCCAGTGCGACGTGAGCGACCCGTCCGCCGTCGACGACCTTCGCGACGCAGCGGTCGAGCGCTTCGGAACGGTCCACGTCGTGTGCAACAACGCGGGCGTTTCCGCCGGGGGACAGGTCTGGACGCACACCCCTGACGACTGGAACTGGGTACTCGGCGTGAACCTGCTCGGCGTGGTGAACGGCATCCGCTCGTTCGTCCCGTTGTTCATCGAGCAGGGCGAAGGCCACGTGGTCAACACGGCTTCGATCGCCGGGTTGACGTCCCCGCCGTTCATGGGCGTCTACAACGTCACCAAGCACGGTGTCGTCACCCTGTCCGAGACCCTCTTCGGCGACCTGAACCTGTCGGGCGTGACCGGGGTCGGCGTGTCGGTCCTCTGCCCCGGGTGGGTGAGGACCCGCATCCACGAGGCCGATCGCAACCGTCCCGAAGGCAATGACCGCGGAGGAGCCATCGCCGACGAAGGGATGCGCGAAGTCATCGCAGGGCTGATCAGCGGAGGACTCGACCCCGACGATGTCGCCGCCATGGTCCTCGACGCGGTGCGGACCCGCCGCTTCTACATCCTGACCCACCCCGACTGGACACCGATGATCTCCGAACGCGTGCAGCACATCGTGAACGGCGAGGATCCCGTCGTGTCGCCACTTCCGCTCTGAATCGCCGAGCGGTCAGCTCCGCTCCGCTGCACCCGCTCCCGGCACGGCACACCCGCCGGGTCCGCAGGCGGAATCGTCGTCGGCCCCGGCGACCGTGACCAGTTGCGGCTCGCGTTCGCTCCATGCCCGGTCGAGCGCACCCAGCAGCACCTCGGCCGGCTGCGCACCGCTGACGCCGTAGCGACCGTCGATCACGAAGAACGGAACGCCGGTCACCCCGAGCCGGCGCGCCGCTTCGACGTCGGCCGCCACCTCGTCCGCTCGGGCATCGCCGGTGAGGAGGTCGTCCACCTCGTCCGCCGGTAGCCCGACGGCAGCCGCCTCTGCCCGAAGCACCTCCGGGTCACCGATCGCCTTTCCCTCGGTGAAGTGGGCCGCGCCGAGTCGGTCCTTCATCGCCCGGCCGAGACCGTGGGAGGCGGCGAGGTGGATGAGACGGTGGGCGTCGAAGGTGTTCGCCCGGATCGCGTCGTCGAAGCGGAAGTCGATCCCTCGCTCGGCGCCCAGATCGACGAGGCGCTGCTGGTTGGCCCGCATCTGCTCGACCGTCGTCCCGTACTTCCGTGCCAGAAGTTCGACGAGCGGTGTGTCGTCGCGGTGGGGTGCGTTCGGTTCGAGCTGGAACGAGTGCAGCACCACTTCGACGTCATCGGCGTGGGTGAACCGCGCCATGGCCGAGTCCAGGTTCGCCAATCCGACGAAACACCACGGACAGACCACGTCGGACCAGATATCGACCTTCAACGGAACCTCCTGGGATCGTGCCCTACAACACTCCCGCGCCGTCACCCATTCCTCCCGTCGCCACCGGCTCGGGGAGAAGTGTCACACCCCCGCCCCAGACTCTGGCCGTGCTGTTGCCGTCCCGTTGTGTCGCCTGCTCGGCGGTCGGACCATCGCCTTGTCCCCGCTGCCTGGCCTCGATGAGTAGTTGTCCGAACACCCCGGTTCCTGACGGTCTCGACGACTGCAAGGCGTTGCTTCGATACGAAGGGGCAACGAGAGAGATCGTGACCCGGCTCAAGTACCGCAACCAGCGGTCCTCGTTGCGGTGGCTCGGCTCGGCCCTCGCGGATCTCGTCGATGCCGAGGCGGTCGACGTGGTGACGTGGGCTCCGACGACAGGGTCGAGGGTCCGGGAGCGGGGGTTCGACCATGCGGAGTTGATCGCACGGCGGGTTGCGGGACGGACCGGCGTGCCCGTGAGGTCCTTGCTGGATCGTGGTCCTGGTCCGGCCCAGACGGGAAGGAGCGAGGTCGAGCGACACAGTGGCCCGTCGTTCCTCCCCAGACGCTCGCTCTGCGGGTCTTCGGTGCTGCTCATCGACGACGTGATGACCACAGGATCGACGCTGTCTGCCGCGGCGCGTGCCCTGCGCACGGCGGGCGCCTCCAGGGTCCGGGGCCTGGTCGTGGCGCACAGACCATGGAGTGGCAGACGTCATCAGGAACCTGAACCGAACCGGCTCCGGGCGGTCTAGTGTCAGCCGCAAAACCGCCCTTCCGCTTGGAGGTCAGCCCGTGCAGGTAACGGTCAGTCGTCGCCACACCGAGGTCCCGGAGCGCTTGCGGATAGTGACCGAGGAGAAGATCGGTCGTCTCACGAGGTACGTGGACGGCCTGGAGTACGCCGAGGTCCACTTCTGGGAGCACAAGAACCCCCGAATCGCGGACAAGGAGGTGTGCGAGGTAACGATCGAGGGCCACGGACATCACGTCCGATGCAAGGTTCAGGCCCCAGACGGCTACCAGGCGGTCGATCTGGCCTACGCGAAGTTGGAGAACCAACTCCACAAGCTGAAGACGAGGCTGACACGCAGACACCAGGGGGCGCCCAAGAACCACAAGGGGGACGGTCGTCTCGGCGCCATGGTTCCGCTACCCGACGATTCCGAGGAGAGGTCGGAACCGAGGATCGTCAAGTCGAAGCGCTTCGCGATGTTCCCGATGACCGCCGAGGAGGCCGTGGCTCGCATGGACCTGCTCGGACACGGGTTCTTCTTCTTCACGAACGCCGCGACCAGCCGCGCCGCCGTGGTGTACCGGCGGGAGGACGGCGACGTCGGCCTCATCGACGAGGCCGACTGAACCTCAGTCCCCCGACGTCAGGGGAGCGATCACGTCGAGGTCCGCTCGTCCCGGGCAGAACCAGAACGAGCCGGTCCCCGCATTGGTGAAGTCCAGGAGCGCGTCGACCAGTCCGTCCTCGGCCAGGCCGTACATGTTCATCAACTGTCGGTCGAACCGCTCGAGGTCGATGCCGAAGGAGACGAAGTGAAGCCCTTGTTCCGTCGCGGATGCGAACGGGACGCTCCGCCGGTAGACGACCATCTCTTCGCCTTCGTCATCGGCGACCTCGGCCCGGGCGATGTGACTGGTCGTCGGTTTGTCGGGTCCGAGCGAGGAACTCGTGGGCTTGCCGCGGCCCATCACCGCTTCCTGGGCGTCGACCGGCAGTGCCTCGAACGCAGGCAGGTCGTGGACGAACCTCATCGTCATCGCATAGGTGCCGCCCGCACCCGGGACGCCTTCGGGGACGACGACGGCGTCCGCAGCCTCGTCGAGGAACAGGTTCGCGGTGCCGTCGATGAAGCCGGTCAGGTCCCGGGAGTCGTGGTACACGAACCCGGGTTGGTCCAGTACCACCTCGGCGGCGGTACCGATGGAGTCGAGGACCTTGCGGGCCTCGTCGAGGACCACGTCCGGCGCGGGACCGTGGAACCACAACCAGATGTCGGCCTGAGTGGACTGCGCCCTGTGCTCCCCGTCGGGAGACTCGTAACCGGGAAACGCCTGGAACGACGGGGCCGACGTCGTCGGGCGGACCCGATCCCATGTCGCGGGACCGAGGCCGATCACCACGTTGACGTTGCCGTTCGTGCGGTGGTCCTCCGAAGCGGTCCGGGCCGACGAGAGGGCGTCTCGAAGGTCTCCGTCGGTCGTCGTGGGAACGACCTTCAACTCGACGTGGAGGTGGTGTCGGGTGCCTTCGGCGAACACCGCGAACTGGTGGTTTGGCATCGGATCGATCCCGAGGTCGGAGGGAATGGAAGCAGCCAGATCCTACGGTCCCCGTTCCGGCGGCGATCTCGGGCGGACGTCTCGTTCTGGCAGGGGTCCGGTGGGGTCGGCCCGCAACACCGGGGACCTATGCTCGACACCTCATGAGTGTTCTCGACAAGCTTCTCCGGGTAGGTGAGGGCCGCAAGGTCAAGGCGCTGGCCGGCCTCGTACCCGACATCAACGCGCGCGAAGCGGAGCTCCAGAAGCTCAGCGACGCCGAACTGCAGGCCAAGACCGGCGAGTTCCGTCAGCAACTGGACAACGGCGCGACCCTCGACGACATCCTCATCGACGCGTTCGCCGTCGTGCGCGAGGCAGCGAGTCGCACGATCGGTCAACGCCACTACGACGTCCAGATGATGGGCGGCGCGGCGCTGCACTTCGGCTGGGTGGCCGAGATGAAGACCGGTGAGGGCA
>JAGQSN010000262.1 GCA_020439555.1 Acidimicrobiales bacterium
CTCCGGTGACCCGGTAGGCGGGTTCGGCGACCGTGACGACGACGATTCCGAGCTCGTCGGCCGCCTGCGCCATCTCCTGGTGGGCAGCCTCCCCGGCGTCACCAAGTTCCGCCATGGTGCCGAGGACCGCGAACCGTCGACCCGTCTCCAACGCGGCGAGCGCTTCGAGGGCGGCACGCATGGAGGTGGGGTTCGCGTTGTAGGAGTCGTCGAGCACCCGGAACCCGCCGGGCGATTCGAGCAGCTTCATCCGGTGGTCCGAGAGCGAGGACACGGCCAGTCCCTCGGCGACCGCCTCGGGCGTCGCGCCCATCGCCAGGGCCGCCGCTGCGGCTCCGAGCGCGTTGGTCACCTGGTGCGCTCCGGCGACACCGAGGTGCACGTCGACCTCGCCCCACGGGGACGTCAGACGAAACCGGGCACGAAGGTCCGAGTCGAGGTCGATGCCCGTCGCACGGACGTCACCGTCGCCGACACCGAAGGTGACGACGCGGCACGGGGCCATCGAGGCCATCGCCGCCACCCGATCGTCATCCGCGTTGAGGACCGCGATGCCGTCATCCGGAAGCGCTCGGATCAGCTCCGACTTCGCTGCCGCGACGCCGTCGAGGTCTCCGAACTGCTCGAGGTGGGCACCGGCGACGACGGTGACGATCCCGACGGTCGGCCGAGCGAAGTCGCACAGTTCCGCGATGTGGCCCACTCCCCTGGCGCCCATTTCCACGACGACGAGTTCGGAGTCGTCGGGTGCGTTGGCGAGCGTGATCGGTACACCCAGTTCGTTGTTGAACGAACCGGGGTTGGCCCAGGTCCGCCAGGTGGTCGCGCCGGCGGATCGGAGCAGGTCCTTCAGGGAGGTCTTGCCGACGCTTCCGGTGACGCCGACGACCCGGTCCGGTAGTCGGTCACGCGCGTGGGCACCGAGGGCGGTGAGCGCGAGCGCCGTGTCCTGCACCCGGATCGCGGTACCGGCCTCGATCGGCCCGCTCGTCAGGTAGGCGTTCACGCCGGAACGGACCGCGGCGCTGATGAAATCGTGTCCGTCCCGCTCGGCGACGATCGGCACGAACAGCGGCGCCGTGGCGGCGGGACCGACGTCGATCTGGCGGGAGTCGATGGTGACGCCTTCGACCTCGCAGGCGCGGCCGAACTGGTCGCCGTTCGTGGCGGCGCAGATCTCGGCGGTCGTGAAGCGCATGCGGCGACGGTACCGGTCGGGCGGTCACCGGCCGGTCACTTCGGGCCGGCGCCGCCCGGGATCAGGTTCACCGAGGCCTGTTCCGGCCGTCGTGGGGCGCCCGTACACTCGTCGCCCATGTCCGAACCGACGCCGCCGATCCGTCTCGTGGTCCTCTACGGGGGCCAGTCGGCGGAGCACGACGTGTCACGCGTGTCGGCCGCCAGCCTTCTGAAGGCGATCGACCTGTCCCGTTACGAGATCGATCCGATCGCCATCGGGACCGACGGGATCTGGCGTCGCTCCGACGAGACGATCGCCGCTCTGGCCAAGGGTCAGACCGCACTCCCGCCGTCGTTGGACGCCACCGGTACCGGCTTGGCTCCGCAGTCGGCGTTGGCTGCGCCGCTGCCGGGCCAGCAGGTGGTCGTGCTGCCGGTCCTGCACGGACCACGCGGCGAGGACGGGACGGTGCAAGGCCTGCTGGAGTTGGCGGACGTGCCGTACGTGGGCTGCGGAGTGCTCGGCTCGGCCCTGAACATGGACAAGACGGCGGCGAAGGTCGTCGCCGGGGCTGCCGGTCTCCCCCAGGTCCGTCACCTCACGGTCAGGGACTCCGCGGTGGACGACGCGTTCGTCGCGCGTGTCGCTGATGATCTCGGCTTCCCGGTCTTCGTCAAGCCCGCCAACATGGGTTCGTCGGTCGGTGTCACCCGAGCCGACGACGAGTCGACCTTGCGGGCCGCGCTCACGACCGCCGCTGGCTTCGACGAGTGGCTCCTCGTGGAGGAAGGTGTCGAAGCCCGCGAGCTCGAGGTCGGGGTGATCGGCTACCAGCGCCCGAAGGCGTCGGTGGTCGGCGAGATCGTGCCGACTCACGAGTTCTACGACTACGAGGACAAATACGTCGACGGCAACGCGACGATGGTCATCCCGGCGAACATCCCAGACGACGTGGCCACGGAGGCACGCCGCCTGGCGGTGGAGGCATTCGAGGTTCTGCGTTGCGACGGACTCGCCCGGGTCGACTTCTTCTACGAGGAAGGCGGTCGGGGTCTGCTCCTCAACGAGATCAACACCCTGCCCGGTTTCACGCCGTTCTCGATGTTCCCGTCGCTGTGGGCGGCGACCGGTCTCCCCTACGACGAACTGGTCGCAGAGTTGGTCAGGCTCGCGATCGAACGGCACGAACACCGAGCACCGCACCGCCGCCAACGCTGACGAGTCGAATTCCGCGGACTGCGGCCGGACGAGCCAGCGCACCACGCTCCGGCCTCACTTTTCGGGCGAACAGGGAGCGGGCTGCTGGACAGCCCGGTGCCGTTGACTCGCCGCCCAATGACCGTTCTTCTGGACGGGCTCAGACGGCGACGACATCGAGCATGTTGTCGAGTGACCTGAAGTCTTCCGGATTTCGCGTGTAGAGCGGCAGGCCTGCAGCCAGCGCTGTCGCTGCAATCATCAGGTCGACCGCTCGTGCGCCTCGCGGCTTTCGGCCCGCCGATGCAACAGCCACGAACACACGGCCGTATGAGCGTGCAGCATCCGCATCGAACGGGAGAGGATCGAACGCTGCCTCAACCCGTTGGAGCCGATCCTGTCGCCGGCCACGTTCGTCGGGATCAGCGGTGGCGTGTGGCCCAGCAGCGAGCTCGGCGAGAGTCATAGCGCTGATCGCGACCTCACGAGGGAGTGACTCGACCGGTATGCATCCGAGATCGATCACGACAGATGTGTCCAGGAGTCCACGCTCGGGTCGTTCACGGTCAGACACGAGGCTCGAGACCCTGATCCGTGAGCGCGTCCAGGTCTTGCCGCAATCGGTTGGATTCGACGGCTGGGGCGGAGCGGAAAAGTTCCATCGCGATGTCGGCACGAACGAAACGCTCGCGACGGATCGGTCTGAGCTCACCGATCGGCTCGCCGTTGCGGGTCACGATGAAGGTTTGGCCGGCGTCCACGGCGCGCATGATCCGACCGCTGTCGTTCCGCAGTTCACGCTGACTGATCCGCGTGTCCATCCGACCAGCGTAGCACCTCGTGCTACAAGATCGCGATCAGTGCTTCGAAACTCGAGTGAGGTCGTTAAGGCCTGGGAGTAGTGAGTCGAGCAGTGACTTGATGAGGTCCTGTCGGCTTCGACGCAGCCAGGCGAGATCGGGAGCCAGACCGAGGTCTGTTCGCACCTCGGCTTCGGTGGCGAGACCGACGACCCTCGCGGACGCAGCCAGCAGGATCTCCTTCAATCGCGGCTGATCGGCGGGCCGCCCGAGAGCTTCGGCTGCTTCACCGGCCAGGGGTTCGACGGCGGAGGCGAGCCGGGTCGAACCGGGGGGACCGAGCCGGGTCACCTCTCGGAGAACGGCCAGCAACTGGGGACGCGTCGTGCCGAGCCGGAAAGTGGCGTCCACCACGGCGGTGAGTCGATCGGCGAGCGTCGGAACATGCGGTGATTCATCTGCCGCGCCGCTACCGGACCGGGTTCGAGAACGGGCCGAACGGGCGGCGTCGGACACGATCCGACCCAACTCGTCGACCGCGTGGTCCACGACGTCGAGGAGGAGCTGCTCCTTGGAGGGGAACCAGTAGAGGATCGTCTGCTTGCGGATCCCCAGTTCGGCGGCGACAGCGTCGAGGGAGGTGGCCTCCACACCCCGGTCCGCGAAGGCGTCGAGCGCGGCGGTAAGGATGCGGTCCCGGGTGCTCGGCTGGTCGACGACCGGTACGGCCACGACGTCCTCCTCGGTCACCGTTCGAACGGGTCGACCTCGCTGTCTACCAAGTGGTAGACACTGTATCCGTGATCGCCGACGACCTGGCCGGCAAGCGAATCGCCGTCACCGGCTCGACCGGATTCCTGGGCACCGCGCTCGTCGAGAGACTCCTGCGCTCCGTGCCGGACTGCGAACTGGTGCTGCTGATCCGCGCGGGCCGGATGCGCAACGTCGAACAGCGCGCCGCCCGGGAGATCTTCAAGAACAACTGCTTCGACCGGCTCCGTGACGAGTTGGGCGGCAAGGCTGCCTTCGACGAACTGGTGGCCCGCCGGGTGCAGGTCATCGAGGGCGACGTCGGCACCGACGGCCTCGGCCTCACCTCCGAGGGCCGCGAGGTCCTCGCGTCGTGCGACATCGTCATCCACTCGGCGGCCACGGTCAGCTTCGACTCCCCGCTCGACCTCGCCGTCGAGGTCAACCTCATGGGGCCGACCCGGATCGCCCGCACCCTCGGCGACCTCGGAGTCACCCCTCACCTGGTCGCGGTGTCGACCTGCTACGTCGCCGGCAACCGGCGCGGCGCAGCCCCGGAGATCCCTGTCGACGAGAGCCCGTTCTGGCTGAGCGACATCGACTGGCGCCGTGAGGTCGACAGCGCCCGACGGGTCCGAGCGGACGCCGAGGCCGAGAGCCGTGAACCGGGTCGTCTCGCCGAGTTCATGGCACGCGCCCGCCAGGAGCTCGGTGGCGCCGGGACCCCGCTCTTGGCCGCGAAGTCCGAGCAGATCCGCGCCGATTGGGTCAAGGAACAGCTGGTCCAAGCCGGTCGGTCCCGGGCGGCGTCGCTCGGTTGGCCCGACGCCTACGCGATGACCAAGGCGATGGGCGAGAAGGCCCTGGGCGAGACCCGCGGCGACGTGCCGGTGTCGGTCGTGCGGCCAGCGATCATCGAGTCCGCCTGGTCCGAACCCGTACCCGGCTGGATCCGTGGCTTCCGGATGGCCGAGCCGGTGATCATCTCCTACGCGCGAGGTCTCCTGAAGGAGTTCCCCGGCGTGCCGGAAGGAACCGTGGACGTCATCCCGGTGGACCTCGTCGTCGGGGCGATCATCGGCGTCGCCGCCCGCGGTCCCGCCAACGAGGACGGCTCTCCCGACATCACCCAGGTCGCGTCGGGCTCCGCGAACCCGCTCAAGTACGAGCGTCTCGTTGACCTGGTGCAGTCCTGGTTCTCCGAGCACCCGCTCTACGACAGCAACGGCCAGCCGATCGCCGTTCCCGACTGGGGTTACACGACCCGCAACCGGGTCGAGTCGCAGCTCAACCGGGCGAAGTCGGTACTCGACCGCACCGAGAAGCTGATCGGAGCGCTGCCGTTGCGGGGCACGCAGGCGACCTGGTCGGCGAAGGTCGAGGAACGGCGCGACGAGGTCACCCGGGCGCTCACCTACGTCGAGCTCTACGGCGCCTACAC
>JAGQSN010000263.1 GCA_020439555.1 Acidimicrobiales bacterium
AGCGAGATCTTCGGCGGCGAGAACCAGAAGTAGCCGCCGTCGAAGGGTACGCCCGCGGGATTGGGGCCGGGTCGTCGGCCTTCCGTAGGCTTGTCCGCTGTTCACAACCGATATCTGCGCTCCGGCGCGATCTCTGAAGTAGGAGTTCCCGATGGCTGAGATCAAGCTTCACGCGACCACTGGTCGCGCTCTGGGCAATGGCCCGTCCCGTCGCATCCGTGCCGAAGGAAAGGTGCCGGCCGTCGTCTACGGCCTCGACGCCGATCCCGTGGCGATCACCGTCGACTGGCGTCCGTTGCGCGCCGCGCTCACGACCGAGGCCGGCCTCAACGTCCTCGTCGACCTCGAGATCGACGGCAAGGTCGACCTGACGATCGTCAAGGAACTCCAGCGTCACCCGATCCGTGGAGACGTCCTGCACGTCGACTTCCTGCGCGTCAGCGCGGACGCCGCGATCACCGTCGAGGTTCCGATCGTCCTCGAAGGCGAGGCGAAGGAGGTCACCAACGAAGGTGGCACCGTCGACCAGGTTCTCTTCACGCTGTCGGTCAACGCGAAGCCTGCCGACATCCCCAACGAGCTCACCGTGGACATCTCCGGTCTCACGATCGGCGAGGCGATCCGTGTGTCCGACGTGACGCTGCCGGCCGGTGTCACGACCGACGTCGACCCCGACGAGCACGTCGTGAGCGGTCTGCACGGTGTCGTCGAGGAAGAGGCTCCAGCCGAGGGCGAGGAAGGCGAGGCCGAGGCTCCCTCCGAAGCTGGTGCCGACGGCGGCGACGCCGACGGCGAGGGCAGCGAGGGCTGACTGCGAAGTTGACCGGGTCGCCGAGGACATCCCCCCTGCCGGCCGTTCCGACGGGCGTCGCCATGTGGTCGACGTGTCGGGTCGGTCGGCGGGGTACCACGGCGCGCCGGGATCGCTGACATGGCGTTCCGGCGCCAGACCGAACGCCGCGGCACACCGGCGGACCTGCTGGTGGTCGGCCTGGGGAACCCGGGTGACCAGTACGCCCACACGCGTCACAACGTCGGCGCCGACGTCGTGGCTCTGCTGGCCGACCGCCACGGCGGCCGCCTCAGGGCCGGGCGGGAACGTGCCCTCGTGGACGAGGTTCGGGTCGGTGAGCGCCGGGTGGCGCTCGCCTTCCCGCAGACCTTCTACAACGACTCCGGAGTAGCGGTCGCCGCGTTGGTTCGCCGTTTCGGAATCGAGGACCTTCACCGGCTGGTCGTCGTCCACGACGAGATGGACCTGCCCGTCGGCAAGTTGAAGGTCAAGGTCGACGGTGGTCTCGCCGGCAACAACGGACTGAAGTCCGTGAAAGCCCACCTCCACACGGCCGACTTCGTCCGAGTCCGCATCGGCATCGGCAAGCCACCAGGCCGGCAGGAGGGCGTCGACCATGTCCTGCGGAAGCCGTCGAAGGCGGACCGTGCGGAACTGGACGTGGTGCTCGTCGAAGCGGCCGACGCCGTCGAGACGATCCTCGCCGAAGGTGCCGAAGCAGCAATGACCCGCTTCAACCAGCGAGGCTGAACCAGCTTTCCGTCCTCGAGGATGGTGTCGGGGAACGGCGGCGTTACCGTGGGACCCTCCACGCGACCCCCTGGTTTCGAACCAGCGGGGGTCCGTTCGCGCGTCCTCCCTCGTTCAGGTTTCGATGGCCCTCACCGATCTTCCTTCCCTTCTCCGTGACGAACCGGCGCTGCTCCAGGTGCTGGGACGCAGCGCCGCGGTCCTCGCGGTGCCCGACCCGGCCCGAGCGCTGACGATCGCCGGGCTCGCGACCGTCGGGTCACGCCGTCCGATCCTCGTCGCGTCTCCGTCGACCGCGGATGCCGAACGGTTGGCGTCGGACCTGTCCACGTTCCTCGGCAGCGACGCCGTCGAGTTGTTCCCCGCTTGGGAGACGTTGCCGTTCGAGCGGGTGTCACCGGCGCTGGAGACGATGGGGCGCCGGCTCCGGACGTTGTGGCGTCTCCGGGATCCGCAGCGTTGCCCGGCGGTCGTCGTCGCCCCCGTGCGCGCTCTCGTGCAGCGCCTCGGTCCCGGCGTCGAGGAGGTGGAACCGCTCATCGTGCGGGCCGGCGAGTCGCACGACCCCGACGTGCTGGCCTCGTGGCTCGGTGAGCACGGCTACCGGCGTGAGGCGCAGGTCGAACACCGAGGCGAGTTCGCGGTGCGCGGATCGATCGTCGACGTGTTCGATGCGACTGCCGACGGTCCGGTCCGCATCGATCTTTGGGGCGACGAGGTGGACCGGCTCACGTCGTTCTCGGTCAGCGACCAGCGGTCCACGGGCGACGTTGCCGAGGTTCGGGTGTTCCCGTGTCGGGAGCTCTTGCCGACCGAGGCCGTACGGGAGCGGGCCGCCGCCTTGGTCGGAACCGAACCGTGGGGGAGGGAGCAATGGGAACGCCTCGCGGAGGGCCAGATCTTCGACGGCATGGAGAGCTGGCTGCCGTGGCTCAGCGACGACGAGCGCACGATCGTCGATCTGATCCCCGAGGGCGGACTGGCTCTCGTGGTCGAACCCCGTCGGCTGCGCGACCGCGCGGCCGACCTGCTGGCCGAGGAGGAGGACCTGGCCCGCACGCTCGCCCGCACGTGGGAAGTGGGCCACGACCGTGGGTTCCCGCAGCTTCACGCCGCGTTCGACACGTTGTTCTCGGCCGCCTCGTTGCCGGTCTGGACGGTCACGGTCACGCCCGACGGCCCCGACGTAGCGACGGTGGCGGCCACGGGCTGGAACCCCGTCGTCGGTGATGGCGACGCGCTCGTACGCCAGCTCACCGACCTGCTCGGTGACGGCTACCGGATCGTCGTCGCGGGCGACGGCGAAGGAACGGCGCAACGCCTCTGGGACCTGCTCGCGGATCGTGGCTTCGACCTGCCGGTGGAGGTCGGGGCGCTCGAACGCGGTTGTGTGCTGACCGGGGTGAAGCTCGCGGTGCTGGCCGAACCGGACGTGACCGGCCGGCGTCGGACCCACCGTGCGCCCCGGCCACGCAAGCGTGACACCGTCGGGTTCTTCGACGGCCTGACCGTCGGTCAGCACGTCGTTCACCACCAGCACGGCGTCGCCCGCTACGGCGGCATGGTCAAGCGTTCCCTCGGCGGTGTGGAGCGGGACTACCTGCTGCTCGAGTACAAGGGGGACGACAAGCTGTACGTCCCGAGCGACCAGATCGACGCCGTGCGCCACTACACGGGTGGTGACACGCCGACGCTGTCCAAGCTCGGAGGCGGCGACTGGTCCAAGACGAAGGCCCGGGTACGCAGCGAGGTGCAGGCTGTCGCCCAGGAACTCGTGGTCCTCTACCAGAAGCGCCTGCACAGCCCCGGACACGCCTTCCCGGCGGACAGCCCGTGGCAGCGTGAGCTGGAGGACTCGTTCCCCTACAGGGAGACCCCCGATCAACTGAAGGCGATCGAGGAGGTCAAGGCGGACATGGAGGCCGAACGTCCCATGGACCGTCTCGTCTGCGGTGACGTCGGTTTCGGCAAGACCGAAGT
>JAGQSN010000264.1 GCA_020439555.1 Acidimicrobiales bacterium
GCCTCACCGGTGGCGAACCGCTGCTTCGGAGGGACCTCACCGAACTCGTGGCCCGGATCGCGTCCATCCAGGCGATCACGGACCTGGCGTTGACGACGAACGGGACCCACCTCGCCGAACATGCATCGAGGTTGCGATCGGCTGGTCTCGGCCGGGTCACGATCAGCCTCGACACGTTGCGGGCGGACCGTCACCACCGTCTGACCCGCCGGGACAACCACGGCACCGTGCTCGCCGGGATCGACGCGACCCTCGCCGCGGGATTCGAGAACACGAAGATCAACGCGGTCGTGATGCGCGGAGTGAACGACGACGAGTTGGTCGACCTGATCCGTTTCGGTGCCGAACACCGAGCCGAGGTCCGCTTCATCGAGTACATGGACGTCGGCGGCGCGACCCGCTGGGATCCGGCGGTGGTCGTGGGGGCAGCGGAGATCCTCGAAAGGGTCGGGCGCGAACTGGGCCATCCCGAACCGGCGCCGAGCCCACCGTCGGCACCCGCCCGTCGCTTCACCACACCCGACGGTCATTGTTTCGGGATCGTCGCGTCGACGTCGACGCCCTTCTGCTCGTCCTGCGATCGGAGTCGCCTGACCGCGGACGGCCTCTGGTACCACTGCCTGTACGCCGCCGAGGGCATCGACCTCGGATCGGTCGCCCGGCGAGAGCTGCCCGTCGACGCATCGGTGGGGGTGGACCCGCTCGTCGAAAGGATCCGTTCTGCCTGGGAACGACGCGCCGATCAGGGTGCGGTCGACCGACTCGCCATGGACAACCGTGAACCGACACCGGTCCGGATCCTGCGCGCCGACCCCCACCGGGAGATGCACACACGTGGTGGCTGAGCACTCGCGCGGCGGTGCGTCGACATGATCGTGAAGGTTCGTTGCTACGGCCCGGCCCGCCGCGCGGCCGGTACCGAGACCGTCGAGATCGAGGCGCCGGATGGAGTACGCATCGGAGAAGTGGTCCGTCGCCTCGCCGAGGTCAACGCCGCACTCGCCGAACTGATCCCGACGTGCGCCGTCGCCGTCGGTGACCGGATCGTCCAACCCGACGTGATCCTCGATCCGGGTGACGCGCACGACGTGGCGCTGCTGCCTCCGGTTGCCGGAGGATGCCGGTGACCGGCGTCGTGCACGAGACCGCCGGGCGCCCGGACGCAACCGGCTCGCAGCCTCGCATCCAGGACGGTCCCCTGGACCTCCAGGGGCTGATCTCCATCTCGGCGCGTGCCGACTGTGGTGCACTCGCCTGCTTCGAGGGGGTCGTCCGCGACCATCACGACGGACGACGGGTGCTCCGACTCACCTACACGGCCCACGAGCGCATCGCGGACAGGCTGATCCGGGAGATCGAGGCAGAGGTGGCCGAACGTCACGGCGTGCCCTTCTGTCGGGTGGTTCACCGGGTCGGCCCGTTGGAGATCGGTGAAGGGGCCATCATCGCCGTCGTCCGGTCACCCCATCGGGCGGAGGCGTTCGCCGCGCTCGAGGAGGTGGTGGACCGGGTGAAGCACGAGGTCCCGATCTGGAAGGAGGAGCACTACGAGGACGGGACCAGCGCGTTCGTCGAAGGCTGCTCGATCGCTCCGGATCCAACGCCCGCTGCCAAGGGGGAGCTTTGACGTCGATCGACGAGGCGACCCGCCTGTTGGACGAGAACGTCGAAGCACTCGGGTCGACGACGGTGCCGGTCGTCGACGCGGTGGGTCGGGTACTAGCGGCGCCAGCCGTCTCCCGGCATCCGCTCCCACGCTTCGACCAGTCGGCGATGGACGGATACGCGGTAGCGCACGCTGACATCGTCGATGTGCCGGTGGAACTGACCGTCAGCGACGTGATCCCGGCGCGGGGACATGCAACGAGGCCGAGTTTGCTCGCCGGTACCGCGACGAGGATCTTCACCGGCGGGGTGATCCCCGACGGTGCCGACACGGTCGTCCGCCAGGAGTCGACGACGCGCCTGGCCGACGATCGGGTCAGAGTCGACGAGGAGGTGGCTCCCGGAACCGACGTGCGGCGGCTGGGGGAGGAGCTCGCAGAGGGATCGCTACTGGCCCCACCCGGGACGCCGCTGACCGCAGGTCTGGTGGCGGCCCTCGTGATCGCGGGCGTGACCGAGGTGGAGGTCCGGTCGACGCCCCGCGTCGCCGTACTCGTCACCGGTGACGAAGTGGTCGAGCCGGGAGCGGACCTCGCGATCGGACAGGTCCCCGACAGCAACGGCCCTCTGGTGGCTGGGACGCTGCGGCGTTGGGGTGTCGAAGCCGGTTCGGTCGCACGTGCCAGCGACGAGCAGGCCGGTCTACGCGCGGCGATCGAAGCCGCTGCAGCTTCCGCCGATGTTCTCATCACCACCGGCGGTGTGTCGGTCGGTGACCTCGACCTCGTGCCCTCCGTCGCCGAGGAGGCAGGGTTCCGACCCTTGTTCTGGAAGGTCGCCCAACGTCCAGGGGGGCCGCTGTACGTCGCACGGCGAGGATCGACGTGGTTGTTCGGGCTACCGGGGAACCCGGCCGCCGTTCTGGTGAACATGCACGTCCACGTGCGCAGGCTGCTCGACCTCCTGGCCGGCACCGATCCCGAGCGGCGGTGGCGGAACGGGATTTGCGTCGATCCACCCGCTCCTCCGGAGGGCAGGACGTTGTGGCTCCGCTGCCGGTACGGCACCGACGAGGCCGGAGCCGTACAGCTCGAACCGCTCGGCCGTCAGGGTTCGCACATGCTTTCGAACCTCGTCGACGCGGACGCGCTGGCCCGGATCGACACTGCCGGCGATCCCTCGGCCGGCGGTCGCGTGATCCGGTGGACCCCCCTCGATCACTGAGCCGAAAGCTCGCACCCGTCGCTTTGATCCAGTGCGCGCTAGAATAACCGGGTCGCCTGCCGGGCCTCCTCGGCCCGCATCACAGGAACCGCAGATGCCACGACCAGCCGACTCCGCAGACACTACCGAAGGTCCAGCGCAGACCCTGCTAGCCCAGAGCCGGGCGTTGGGCGACCCGACGCGCCACTCGATCTTCGCGTACGTGCGCGACGCGGCCCGACCCGTCGGTGTCGCGGAACTCACCAAGCACTTCGGTCTCAACCACAACGCGATCCGCCAACACCTGGCCAAGTTGCGCGACGCAGCGCTCCTGATCGAGGAACGTGGTCAACGGTCCGGTCCGGGTCGTCCTCCGCTGCTCTACCGGCCGGTACCCGGAGCGGTGGAACGCTGGGAGGGCGCCGGCCCGTACGAGGCTCTCTCGATGATGCTCATCGACGTCCTTCGCGGTGAAGGGACACCCCTCGAAGTCGGTCGCAAGGCGGGGCGTGAGCTTGCGGACCAGTACGGCGCCGACGGCGACACCCTCGATATCCTCGACGCCGTGGCCCGGCGCATGGGTTTCGAACCCCAGCGGGAGCAGACCGAATGCGGGGCCGACGTCGTACTCGACCGTTGCCCGTTCGTCGGTCCGGCATCCGCCGCGCCGGACATCGTGTGCGACCTCCACCGCGGTATATCCGAAGGGATCGCTCTCGCCGCCCAGGACGACGCCGACATCTCGGACCTGGTGGTGCGACCCCCGGCGAGCGCAGGGTGTCGCATCCAGGTGTCAACTGCGGAACAGCACGACTGACGCGACCCGGCCGACCGTTCCCCGTGCGGGGCAACGGCCGACCGGGTCACCGTCGAGACTTCTGCGATCAGGTGGCCGGTGCCAGGTCCAACTGGTCGACGAGCCAGGCCGTCCACTGCTGGTCCACCTCGGTCCGATGGTCGAGGTAGAGCTCCGAGGCGTGGGCCGACTCGTCCGGGTACCAGATGCCCAACGCCTCGGTCCCGACCGACTTGGCCTTGAGCACCGTCGCCACCGAGCAGGCGAAGGGGACGAGCGGGTCGTGGCCCGACGCCAGGATCGAGATCGGGGGGTCGTTCGAGTCGATGGAGTCGGCCTGGTTCTGGCAGCCCGACATCGCGAGCACGGCCTCGACCTTCACGCCGGCGGGAATGTCGCCGTGATCGGGGTTCGAGTCCTGGCCGACGTTCAACGCAGTGAGCGCGCCCGCTGATCCACCGGCTACGACGGCCCTGTGCGTGTCGAGGCGGAACGTCGAGGCGTGCAGTTTCAACCAGCGGATCGCGTCGCGGGCGTCGTCGGCGGCGGCCTCGACGACTCGCTGGCACCGTTCCGATTCCTGTTCGACCTGGTCCGGGGGGATCGTGCCCTGGCGAAGTTCTAGGCACTTGTTGCCGGGATCGAGGCGGTAGTCGATCGACGCGGTCACGTAGCCCCGCTGTGCATAGCCGGTCGAGAACAGTTCGCCGCCCCCACGATCACCGTTCTTGAAGCCACCGCCGTGGATCCAGACGATGAACGGCCGTGCTTCGAGGGTGTCACCGCTCGGTTGGTAGACGTCGAGCCGGAGGCTGATCGGTCGGCCGGTGACGAGATCGGTCGTGGTCTTGTAGATCCAGGTCGACTTGGTCGTGGCCGAGAAGACCGGGTCCACGTAGCGGGTGCCCGGATCGCAGCCGGTGAGTCCGAGGGCCGCGACCGAGGAAAGGCCGACGAGCGCGGCCAATGCACGTAGGGGTCTCATGGTTCCTCCAGGTGGGGAGCGGAAGGGTCGGCCTTAGGCCTACGCCCCCAACCTGTGAGTCACCCGAGAGCCAACGCCGACGAACCTGTGAGTTCGGCGTGGTGGTCTAGGCGGCTTGTGGCTTCGGCATCTCGGCCACGAAGGCGACTGCTGCCATGTGGTCCGACCAACGGTTGAAGCATGCCCGCATCTCGCGGACCCGCTTCCGGGCCTTCGCGTCGATCGCGATGCCGAAGAAGAACTTCAGGGTCGCGAGCAGGCCCTCATCCGCGATGATCCGTTTCGGTTCGAGCAGCGCCATCGGCGCGTGGTGTTCCGCGGTCACCTTGAAGCCCTGTTCCTCCAACAGTTCCCGCCATGCGCTCGTGGTGAGCGGTCGTGCCCCGACGTGGATCGTCCGCGAGAGGTCGTCCCAGATCTTCTGGACGGTCGCGTCGTCGAGGTCGTCCGGGGTGATGCACAGTTCGTGGATCGCGTAGCGGCCTCCACCCGAAAGCAACCTCGCGGCTTCGGCGACGACCGCCGACTTGTTCGTCTCGCTCTGCATGGTGAGCATCGCCTCGCCCACCACGACCGTCGCGTCGCCGTCGTCGAGCGGGACGTGCTGGGCCCGTCCGACGATCACCTTTCCGCCGGACGGTGCCACGACCTGTCCGACAGTGGTCGCAGCGTCCTCGTCCGCGTCGACGGCGGTGTAGGAGGCCGGCCCCCGTTCGATCAGTGCCTTGGCCGTTGCCCCGATCCCGGGGGCGAACTCGACGACCTTGTCGGTGGAGCGAACGTCGAGCGAGCCGAGCATGGTGTTGGTCAGTTCACGGCCGCCAGGTCGGAGGACCTTCTTGCCGAGCCGAGCCAGTAGCCAGTGCCCCTGGATCTTCTCCGTCGGCGGCACGTGGGCCGGGGACTTCTTCGTCGCTGCGTTGGGTGCTGGCGTGGTTGGCATCGTTGCCTCCTCGGTGCGGGGGTTTGAGGTGGTGGTTCGTCAACCCGGACTCTGGGCGACGGGAATCTGAGTCGGCGTGTTCGGCTGGGCCCCGCTCTGGTCGGGTTCGTAGATGACGGGGTCGCCGATGATCTGGTTGGAGTGGACCATCGCGACCCGCCGTGCCATCGCCTTGGCGTGTTCGGCGCGTGGTCCGGCCCAACCCAGTTCGATGTGTTCGTGGAAGAGGTCCAACCAACGCTCGAAGTGCGCCCGGGTGAACGGTGACTGTTCGTGCACGAGGATGTGGGCGCGGAACGGGTTGCCCTCGTATCCGGGCATGGACAGCAGCGCCCTGCTCCAGAATGCGGTCAGTTTCGGAAGGTGTTCGGACCAGTCGACCTGGGCGACATCGTTGAAAAGCGGTCCGAGCAGGTCGTCCTGTGCCACGTCCGCGTAGAAGCGCCGCACCAGTTCGGCTATCTCGTCGGGGCTGTCGAGGTCCCGTCCCCTCCAGGGGTCTTCCATCGCGTGGGCGCTCAAGCCTTTGCCTCTCCGTTCGGTGTGCTTATTCTTCTACTATAGGCTAGAGTAACGTAGTGGTGAAGAAGGAAGCCCGAGAACCGGTCCCGGTGTGCCAAGTGGCACCTTCCTTGCTCCCGTTCGTTCTCGTCGGTGTGGTTGGCATCGTTGCGGGTGGGCTTGTCGCCGCCGTCAGCCGTCCCCTCGGGTGGGATCACGGGTCCTGGGCATCTGCCTACCTGGTACTCGTCGTCGGGGTCGCGCAGATCGGACTCGGTGCCGGACAGGCCGCCTTCGCCACCTCGACGGTCCCGAAGTCCCGAATCCAGGCGCAACTTGCGCTGGTGAACGGCGCGTCGGCGCTCGTCATCGGCGGGACGCTCCTGGACTCGCCGATCACGGTGACCGTTGGATGTGCGTTGTTCGTGGCAGCCCTGGTCCTGTTCGCCTCGTCGGCTGCCCCAGGTGGCGTCGAGCGTTCGTTCCGCCTCCTCTACGTCGCTCTCCTCGTCCTGCTGATCGTGAGCACGCCGGTAGGCATCGCCTTGTCCTGGTTGCGGGCATGAGCTTCCACGTGGAGCGCGCGTACGACGACCCGCAGCCGGGCCGATACAGGGTGCTGGTCGACCGGCTCTGGCCGCGCGGGGTAACGAAGGAACGGGCGGCCCTGGACGAGTGGTGCAAGGAGGTCGCCCCCAGCGCTGACCTCCGCAAGTGGTACGGCCACGTACCCGAGCGGTTCGATGAGTTCGCCCGGCGTTACCGGGCGGAACTGGCCGAGGCGGAGGCCCCTGCGGCGCTCGACGCCCTACGCGCCAAAGCCACCGAGGGAGAGGTGGCCCTGGTCACCGCGACCCGTGACGTCGAACGGTCCGGAGCAGAGGTCCTGCGCGTTGTGCTCGAAGGAACCGACTGAACACAGGAGTACCCACGTGACGCTGCACCGGCCCGATGGTGTGACCGAGTCGATCCTGGTGCGCGCGCACCCGAGCCTCTGTGAAGGCTGGGGTGAGTGCCACCGATGGGCGCCGGCCGTGTATCCGCTGGACGACGAGGGCTACATCGACATCCACGTCCTCGAGGTCCCGCCGGAGTTGGCGCAGCAAGCCTGGGATGGTGCACGCGCGTGCCCCGTAGGGGTGATCTCGATCGTCGACGTGGTGCGCCGTGAACTGCCCACGGAGGAGGACGAGGTCTCGGACGTCGAAGTTCCCGAGCTCTTCACCCCCGAGTTGGTGGATCGGCCCGACTGAAGCGTGCCGTCGGCGTCCGGGCCGAGCCTCACCGCTACTGGATCGGGGCCGGTTGCCGGGTGATCCGGCGCGAAAACTGAAGGCACCCCCGCCGGTGCCCACCGGCCGTCCCCGGTGGACCCGACGAGGGTGCCAGAACTGCCGCCGTCGGCTTCTAGGACTCGGCCATCTCGATGGCCGTCGGGAACAGGTGGTGGTTCTCCTTGTGGACGTGGAGATGGGTGTCGGCCTCCAGCGCTTCGAGGCGCTGGTACAGCGACTGGTAGCTGGCGCAACCGTCGGCGGGAACGGCGTACCCGTTCGTTGCGGCCCGGATCGCTTCCAACAACTCACCGGTGCCGTCGTGCTCGGCCATCATCATCCTGATCGGGTTCGCGATGGGTCCGAACGGAAACTCCCGCTCCCCCTCGGTGAGGGCCTTGATAGCCGGGAACAGGATCCTCTCCTCCTTGGTGAGGTGCGGGTCGAGGTCGTCCTGGATCGCGGCTGTAAGCCGGCTCACCTCGGCAAGCTCGGGATGGCGTTCGCCGTGGACGCTCGCCACCTTCGCAGCGAGCGCCACGAGCAACGGCATCTCCTCGTGGAGGTAGTCGTGGTGGGTCTCGACGATGTGGTCGACGAGGGCGGCCGGTTCGAGGTCGCTCCATTCCTGGTCGACCACGGCGAGCTCGCCCAGCTCGGCGACGACCAGTGCCGGGTCCAGTCCCGCAGCAGCGGAGGCCTCCGCGATGCTGCGCTTGCCGTGGCAGCAGAAGTCGAGACCGAGCTTGTCGAACACCCGGGCAGCACCCGGGTTCGCGGTGACTGCCTGGGCGAGGGTCGTCGTCGCCGCGTCGATCGTGGGCGTGGCGGTGTCGGTCATGGGTGCCTCCGGGTAGGACTATTTCTCTATTGAATGATAGAGAAAACGCGCCACAAAGGACAGGGTCGAACGTCACTCTCGGACCTGTTTCGGTTGGACCCGACGGGCGGTGATGGCTCCCGGGCTGAACGGTGAATCGACGAGGGTGCCGGACCGTCAGGCCTCGACGGCCGCCGCGAGGTGTTCGAGGGTTCCGCTCATGGTCTGGCGGTTGCGGGCTTCGCGGTCGTCGATCCCCGAGGTCTCCTTGGCGAAATCGTGGAACTCCGCTGGCAGGAGGTTGTCGGTCCACTCGGTGACGCGGCTACCGCCGTCGGTCGGCTCGATCCGGTAACCCCAGGTCGAGAAGTGGAAGTCCATCATCGAGCACTCGAAGACGAACGAACGACCCGGCTCGGCCTCGACCACCTTGCCCTGGGTGGTCCACTCCTTGTCGCCGTTGCGGTTGTGGCCGTCGAAGGTCGCGCCCACGACCGGACCGTCGAAGCCGTCGTGCCAGGTGCAGGTGTGGCACTCCTCGGACCATTCGCCCATCCTCGTCACGTCCGAGATGGCCGCATAGACGGCCTCGGGGCTTGCTGCGATGTCGCGGGTGATCTCGATTCGTTCGGTCATGGGCCGGGATTCCACCACACCGTCGACCTGTCCGCTCCGCCTGAGGGCAAGGACGGCGCCACTTGGAATCGACCCTTGCGCGGACGGGTCGCTTCGTTACCGTTCGAGTTCGTGCGATCTGCGGAGTCCGACCCTCAGCCAGCCGTGGCGGGGCGGGCGGGCGGACGAGCGGTTGCCGAGGAGGCCACGGACCGGCGACGTGGCGTAATGCTCGGAGTCTCGGCCTACCTGCTCTGGGGTGGCTTCCCGCTCGTCTTCCATCGGTTGAGCGACGTCGCGGCCGTCGAGGTCCTCATGCACCGTGTCGCCTGGTCCTTCGTCGTCGTGGTTGCTGTCCTGATCGTGCGACGCGATCGGACCTGGCTGAACGTCCTCGTCTCCCCTGGGTCGGAGCGACGAAGGCTCGCTGCGGCGGCGGCGCTGATCAGCGTGAACTGGCTCGTGTACGTGTGGGCCGTCGCTCAGGATCGCGTCGTCGAGGCGGCGCTCGGCTACTACGTGAACCCCCTGATAACTGTCGCCCTCGGCGTGCTGCTCCTGCGTGAGAGGCTTAGCCGGGCGCAGGTCGCGGCGCTGGTGCTGGCGGTGGCGGCCGTCGTCGTTCTCACCGTCGCGTACGGCCAGGTGCCCTGGGTGTCGCTCGTGCTCGCATGCAGCTTCGCCGGGTACGGCTACATCAAGAAGTCGGTGACCTCGACCGCCCTCACGTCGCTGGCGGTCGAAACGGCCGTGTTGCTGCCCTTCGCCGTGGTCGGCTTCGTGTTCCTCGCGCTCGACGGCAGCTTGGCGTTCCTGCACGGCTCGAACGGGCGAGACCTGTTGCTCCTCTCGCTCGGTGCCGTGACCGCGACGCCTCTCGTGCTGTTCGCCGCGTCCGCCCGTCGCGTCCCGCTCGTCGTGCTCGGAATGCTGCAGTACCTGACGCCTTCCATGCAGTTGGCTCTCGGTGTGACGGTGCTCGGCGAGGACCTGCCACCCGAACGTCTCGCCGGGTTCGTGCTCGTGTGGGCAGCGCTGGTCGTGCTCGGGATCGACGCTGCCCGAACCGCTTCCACGGGTCGGCTCCCAGCGATTCTCGAGGAGACAGCGGACGCAACCTGACTGATGGTCGGCGTCGAGTTCCGGCCGACCCGACCCGGTGAAGGAAGCTTCGTCGCGGTTCGTCGGTGCGACGGCATCGGACAGTCGTGTTCGCACGTACCCTCTCCTCGTCAGAGCCCGAGCGAGACGAACGGAGACGGAGATGGCCGAGGGGACGACGGCGCCGGGTGATCGGGACGTGGAGGCAGCGGCTGCGATCGTGGCGACCCTCGACCGGCGAACGAAGGTCGGCCTTCTCTCCGGTTCGGGGATGTTCGAGGTACGAGGACTGCTCGAACACGGCCTCGACCGGATCGACGTTTCCGACGGGCCCCACGGTCTTCGTCACCAGCGCCGTGGAGGGGATCATCTGGGCCTGCACGGCTCGACACCGGCGACGTGCTTTCCGACGGCGGTGACCCTCGGATCGTCCTGGGACGTCGAGTTGATCGAACGAGTCGGCGAGGCGCTCGGGGAGGAGGCCGCGGAGCAGGGCGTGGCCGTGGTCCTCGGCCCGGGCCTGAACATCAAGCGCCATCCCGCCGGCGGCCGTTGTTTCGAGTACCTCTCCGAGGACCCGTTCCTGAGCGGCAAGCTGGCGGCGGCGATGGTGCGGGGCATCCAGTCCCAGGGCATCGGCGCGTGCCTGAAGCACTTCGCGGTCAACAACCAGGAGTCGCACCGGCTCGTGGTCGACGCCGTCCTCGACGAGAGGACCCTGCGCGAGCTCTACCTCACCGGCTTCGAGATCGCCGTGCGCGAGTCGGCGCCTTGGACGGTCATGTGCTCGTACAACCTCGTGAACGGCACGTACGCATCCGAGCACCACCACCTGCTCCAGGACGTGCTGCGGGACGAGTGGGGCTTCGACGGGTTGGTCATGACCGACTGGGGCGCGGCCAACGACCGCATCGCCGGGGTCAACGCCGGCCTCGACCTCGAGATGCCCGGCAATCGTGGAGCCTTCGACGACGAGCTGCTGGCGGCCTTGGAGACCGGTGACCTGACCGAAGCCGCACTGGACCGCTGTGTGGTGAGGATCGTGGACCTGCTCCTGCGTTCCCGTAGGGATCGGGCCACCTGTGACTACGACGCGCACCACGCGCTCGGCCGGACGGCTGCGGCGGCCGGCGCCGTCCTCCTCACAAACGACGGCGTGCTGCCGCTCTCGGCCGAGACTCCGCACCTAGCGGTCGTCGGGGCCTTCGCGGAGGAACCCCGCTACCAGGGCGCGGGAAGCTCTCAGGTGAACCCGACCCGGGTCGACAACCTGCTCGACGAACTGAAGGCCAAGGTGGGACGGGATGTCACCGTCACCTTCGCCGCTGCCTATGACGCCAAGTCGGGCGAGACCGACGCGTCGTTGCGGGACGAAGCCATCAGATCCGTACAGGACGCGGACGTCGTTCTGTTCTGCGGAGGCCTGCCGGCCCGGTTCGAATCCGAGGGATTCGATCGGACTTCCCTGGAGCTTCCCGCCGGTCAGGTCGCCCTCATCGAGTCGCTCGCCGCCCAGGCGGCGCCGGTGGTGGTCGTGCTCAGCAACGGTGGTGTCGTGCACATGCCGTGGGCGAACCGGGTGTCCGCTGTCCTCGAGGGGTGGCTCGGCGGACAGGCCGGGGCGGGCGGGATCGTGGACGTCCTCTTCGGCGACGCGGAACCAGGCGGTCGACTCGCGGAGAGCATCCCCGAGCACGTCGCTCAACTCCCGGCCGACCGCAACTTCCCGGGCCTTCCGCGCCAGGTCGAACACCGTGAGGGTCCCTTCGTCGGTTACCGCTTCCACGACGCGCCGGGCGGGGTGCCCGCCCGTTTCCCTTTCGGGTTCGGACTCTCGTACACGACCTTCGACTGGACAGACATCGCCGTCGAGGGTGACGGGGTCGACCTGACGGTGTCGGTACGGGTGACGAACACGGGCGACCGTGCCGGTAGCGATGTGGTGCAGGTCTACGTCCGTGACCGGGAGGCATCGGTGCAGCGTCCCGACAAGGAACTGAAGGGCTTCGCCAAGGTCCACCTCACCCCGGGGAAGAGCGAGGTCGTGTCCATCCCGCTCGACCGTCGCGCCTTCGCGGTGTGGGACGTCGCTTCGCAGGCCTGGCTCGTAGAGGCGGGCACCTTCGACATCGTCGTTGCCCGCTCATCGGCTGAACCTGTGATGGAGATCGCCAGGGAGATCGAGTCCGACGACGAGGTGACTCCTGTTCCCGCGAGCGCCGACTTCGTGATGGACGATGCCACCTTCGCCGAACGTCTCGGGCGCCCGATCCCTCGACCCCGCGAGATCCGACCGTTCGACCGGAACTCGACGCTCGAAGACCTCGAGGACACCCGGTTCGGTCGGTTCATCGGTGACCGGATCGTGCAGGTCGGCCTCAAGCAGGCAGCAGAGGAGTTCCCCGACCCCGACGAAGCCACGCAGGCGATGATCCGGGCAGCGCTGCGAGAAGGCCCGGCCCGTGCCCTCGTATTGCTCAGTGGTGGAATGCTGCGCTTCCCGGTCCTCGACGCGGTACTCGCGGCCTGCAACGGGGACCGCCGCGGCATGACCCGGGCGCTCCGAGTGGCGGCCAATCGAGGGAAACGGTCGTCGTGAACAGGTGTCGTCAGTGATCGAGGGGTTGGCTCTCAGCCATTCAGTCCCCGAGGACGACCTTCATGACAGCGACGATCTTGTCGTTGGCCGTCAAATCTGCGGGACCGCCGAACGCTAGCTGGACCGCGGTGTCCGGAAAGACTGCATAGGCGAGAGCGTGCGTCAATCCTGGGACACCGGGCACGTCGACATGTCGAATGAAAGCCTCCGATGCGCCTGGAATGGAGATGTCGGTGCTTCCCGCGGTCTTGAGCATTCCGAGCCTGTCCTTCAGGCCCGGAGGGAAGCTGACCTGGACACCAGTCGTGACAGTCACCTGCCAAAGACAACCCTCGTCGGCACCTTCGATGTGCTTGGTGATGGTTGCACCCCATGCGTCGCTCACGGCCTCGTCGGTCGCCATCGCGCAACCCCGTTTGCTCGGCCCTCCAACCGGGGTCTCGGAGGCGTCGTCTGACGGAGCAGCGGTCTTCTCGTTGCTGTCCGAGGTGTCCGACTTCTGGGTTGCCTCGGTCACCGACGTCGTGGGAGCCTCGCTCGACGAGGACTTCCCGCTGTCGGAGGAACCGCAGCCGCTGACGCAGGTCAAGCATGCAAGCGCGGCGAACGTCGCCACGAATCGACGAAATGACATCGCTGCTCCAATCACCAAGTCGAGAGGCGTGAAGATTCCTCAAATGTGACTTGCGGATGACCCGGCCCCGGCGGTTGGCTATGCCGATCGTCGCACCAAGCGAATCAATGGTACGCCTGCCGTCCGAAAATGACTAGACCCTAACCGTGAGATCGTCCTCAATGGTCGGGCAATCAGTGGCCCCGAGAGTCAGACGTTCTTCGGGAGCTGTGAGAACGGGGTCCTGGAATCAGGACCTGGCTCCTTCGGGAGACCGAGCACCCGCTCTCCGATGATGTTGCGTTGGATCTGATCGGTTCCGCCGTAGATCGGCGGTGCCTGCGCGTAGAGAGCGGTGCCGGTGATCATGGCGAGGAACGGGTTGCCCGTCGCCTCGTCGAGCGCCTTCTTCTCCTCAGCGGTGTACGCGTGGAGCATCCCCTGCGGACCGGCGATGCGCAGCCCGAGGTCACGTTGGAGCCGAACGATGTTGCTCATCGACAGCTTCGAGATGTTCGGCATACCCGGGATGTCACCTCCCGCGGCACGGGTGGCCTTGAGGCGTTCGTTGTTAAGGCGACCGAGCTCGCCGAGGGTGTGAAGGAGCGCCAGGTCCTGGCGGATCGTCGGATCGGTGGAGGTGCCGTTGCCCTTCGCGTATCCGATGAGCACCTCGGCCGCGGAGCGGGGTCGGCTCGGTCGGTCCTCCCGTGGCGCCTTCGCCGCGGCTCGTTCGGAGACGAAGTCGCCGACCCTGCGGGACAGGTTGCCGGCGATCGTGCCCGGCGTGACCATCGTGCCGCCGCCGGCTCCTCCGGCACCGAGGCCCGCGCGTTCGTTCATGAGGGTCGTGTTGGCGACCGTCCAACCCTGGTTGACGTCTCCGATCACGTCCGCGTGGGCGACGCTGGCGTCGGTCAGGAACACCTCGTTGAACATGGCGTGGCCGGTCATCTCGCGCAGCGGCCTGAGCTCCACGCCTTCCTGGTGCATGTCGCAGGCGAACCAGGTGATGCCGGTGTGCTTCGGTGCGTCGGGGTCGGTGCGGGCCAGCAGCATGCCGAGGTCGGCGGTCGTGCCGAGCGACGTCCAGACCTTCTGGCCGTTGACGATCCAGTCGTCGCCGTCCCGTACGGCCTTCGTCGTGAGACCCGCGAGGTCCGAACCGGCTCCCGGTTCGCTGAACAGCTGGCACCACGCCTTCTGGCCGGTGACGATGTCGCG
>JAGQSN010000265.1 GCA_020439555.1 Acidimicrobiales bacterium
AGCCTTCTTCGCTGCCGCCTTCTTCTTCGCAGGGGCCTTCTTGGTCGCTGCCATGCTGGGTGCCTCCTCGGCTGGTTGGACGTCCCCGGGGGGGACCCCGTCATCGTGACGGTCTTGCGTCGACGGCTCGGGCGTCGGTTCGAGCGCAACCACACCAGGAAGCGCCACGTCGATCCCCCGGCGCGGAGGATCGAACGACGTGACCACGAAGGTCCGGACCTCACCCAACGTCAGGACCTCTCGGCCCTTGGTGGGTGGCGGGTCCGCCATCGCCTTCAACGGGATGTAGCACTGGGCGCCGTCTGGCGTGACGGCATATGCCCCGTGCGAAGAGAAGCGGTCGACCGTCGCCTCGACCTCCGTACCGACCGGGTGGGCCGACACGAAACTCAGGAACGGAGCGGCGTCGTTGATCGGCGCCGCCGGCTTCTGCGAGCCGCGACGCCGACGACGTCCACCCGAAGAGGACTGGCCTTCCTCGGTCGAACTCGTCGGCGGCGCAGCAGATTCGGTGCCGGTGTCAGCGGCAGCAGCAGTTTCGGACTTCGCGCCTCGGGATCGACGGCGACGCTTGGAGGACGACCCCTCGGTGTTGTCACCCGTGGAGGCGGCGTCGCCGCTGGAGGCGTCCGGAACCTTCGGTTCCGGTTTGCGGCGTGGAGGTGGCGAGGTGGGGACAGGCATCGGCCCCAGGGCCACCGAGGATCGACGCCCGCTCTTGGCGCTGCGGGTCGCGCGTCGGCTCGTCTCACCGCGTACCGGCGTGCGGAGGACGAACACCCAGCCGACCTCGGGCACCGGCTTGCCTCCGACGAGACGGCCCTCGTCGAACAGCCACTCGTAGATGCCGTGGAACTCCTGGAACGAATCGTTCGAGAAGACGGTCGCCCCGGTCTTGTCGGCGATCTGGAGAATGAAGGCGTCACCCCGACCGATCGCGCCGGCCGGCGGGGCCACGAGTTCGCCGTTGACGATGCCCGCGTCGAACGCCGCGCGCTCCGAGGGATCGATCCGATGCCCGAAGGTGGCGTCCACGACCACGGTCAGCTTCACGTCGTCGGGTTGCTCGGCGAGGAACGCACGGACCGCCTCGTCGAGTTGGGCGAGGCTGGGCGCGGTGCGGCCCTCGGTCGCGATGTTCGATCCGTCGACGACGACGTGCTTTACGTCCATGCGGCTCCAAGTCAAGCAGAGCCGCCTGCACTGCCGAGGGACCTACGATCCGCTGATGCCCGTTACCGCCGCGCTCTTCGACTTCGGTGGGGTCATCCTGTCGAGCCCGTTCGAGGCGTTCGCCCGCTACGAAGCCGAACACGACCTCCCTCCGGGATTCATCCGGAAGGTGAACTCGACGAACCCGGACTCGAACGCGTGGGCGAAGCTCGAACGCAGCGAGATCGGCGTCGACGGATTCGGCCCGGCGTTCGAGGCCGAATCGGCGGCGCTCGGTCATGCTGTGCCAGGGGCGGACGTGCTCGGCCTCCTCACCGGATACGTGAGACCGACGATGGTCGAGGCGGTCCGACGCTGCGGTGAACGACTCAAGACCGGGCTGCTCACCAACAACGTGACCGGGATGCTCTCGACGGTCGATCCCCGCCTCGAGGCGATCCTCGACCTGTTCGACGTCATCGTCGAGTCGAGCGTCGTCGGGGTTCGCAAGCCCGACCCCGCCTTCTACGAGTTGGCCTGCGAACGCCTCGACATCACCCCGACCGACGCGGTGTTCCTCGACGACCTCGGCATCAACCTGAAACCGGCGCGAGCGATGGGAATGGCCACGATCAAGGTCGAGGATCCGGCTACGGCGATCGCGGAGTTGGAGGAGATCGTCGGGTTCCCGCTCGGCTGAACCGGCCGCTGGGGCCGTGCGCTGATCAACGATCAGTCGAGGTTGCCGGCGAAGAGGTCGTCGATGCGACGCCGCAACTTCTTCGCGCTGACCGATCCCTTCACGCCGACGAACTGCGCGAACACCCCGACGCGCAACTCCTCCAGCAACCAACCCGTCTCCACGACCTTCGACGTCACCTGACCGGCGCTGAGTGCCGCCAGCAGTTGCCCGTAACGTCGTTCCACCGCGACGACCTCCACGAGGTCGATTTGGTCGCGTCGGGGTGACTCGGGCAGCTTCTCCAGCCTTCGTTCCAGAGCGGTGAGGTAGCGGGTCACGTCGGGCAGTCGCTCGGTCCCCGCGGACGCGACGAACCCCGGTCGCACGAGCCGGTCGAGATGGGCACGAGCATCCGTGAGGGACGCGGCGATGTGTTCACCGGCCGCGCCGTCGAGCGGCGCCGCGGCGATCCGGTCCAAAGTGGCCGCGACCCTGGATGCGACCAGCAACGCGGAGCCGGCATCTGCGAGGGCACGCGAAGCGAACGGCCGCAGGTCCCTTCTCGCCCGGACCAGGAGGGCCTCGAAGGCCGTCTCGTCCCGGACGTCACCTTCCGCCTGCACGTGATCGGCCACGATCCGGTTGGCCGACGCTGCGATCACGTCACGAAGGAGCCCACCCAGGCTCAGCCCTTCGATCGCACCGATCGCGAGCATCGCCGCGTTCGGTACCTCCTTCGCCAGACCCTTCACTCCGACGGTGACGTTCAGCAGCACGAGGCGCCGCAGCCCGGACGGGTGGATACGCCCGGCGATCTCGGGGCGGGAGAAGACCTTCACCGCGACCGCGTCGCGGTCGTCGAGAAGCGCCGGATAGCCGACCACGTCGTGGCCGTCGGGCCCCGGGTTGCGTACCTCGACGGGGAGCGGTCCGAAGTCCCAACGGGTGATGCCCGACCGTTCGAGCAAACGATGGGAGTCGGCGACGGCCGCTCGCACCCGCCCACCGAGCAGTTCGCGTACGGCGTCGAGGTCCTTCCCAACGGCCACGACGTTGTCTCCGTCGTTGACAGCGAACGTGATTCTGAGATGGGGTGGCAGACGCTTCGGGTCCAGGTCGGACGGGTCGACCTTCACGCCGCCGATCTCCGACAGGACTTCCGCGAGAACGTCGACGAGCGGACGGTCCTCGAAGCGGACCCGTTCGGCCGCGATCCGTGCCGTTTCGGTGATCGGGTTGAGTTCCCTACGGACTGCTTTCGGCGCCGTGCCCACGAGCGTCTCGACGAGGTCGCTCCGGTAGCCGGGTACCTGCCAGTCGAAGTCCCAGGGTTCGACCCGGTTCAGCAGGGCCATCGGCACGTGGACGGTGACACCGTCGAGGTCGTTGCCCGGGTCGTAGAGGTACGTGACCGGGAGTTCGACGTCGTGCTGGCGCCAGGTGTCGGGGTAGTCAGCGGGGTCGTACGCGACACCTTCCTCGGCAAGTTCCGCCGCCGAGAACGTGAGCAGGTCGGGCCGGTCCCGTCGAGCGTTCTTCCACCAGCGATCGAAGTGCCGACCCGACACGATCCCGTCCGGCAGCCGACGGTCGTAGAAGGCGAAGCGAGCGTCGTCGTCGAACAGTTCGGTGCGCCTCAGACGGTTGCAGAGATCACCGAGGTCAGCGAGGAAGGCTTCGTTGTCGGCGAGGAACCGGTGGTTCGACCTCCATTCCCTGCGCACGAGTGCGTGCTCGATGAACATGTCCCGCGCCTCGATCCGGTCCGCACGGTCGTAACCGACCCGGCGGCCGCTCACGAGCGGCAGGCCGTACAAGGTGACCCGCTCGTCGGTGACCGCACGGCCCGAGCGCTCGTCCCAGCGTGGGTCCCCGTAGGAGCGCTTCACGAGGTGGCCGGCCAGTTCCTCCGCCCAGGCAGGATCGATCGCCGCGGCACGGCGGCCCCAAAGCCTGTTCGTCTCGACCAACTCGGCCGCCAGGACCCATGGCGGGGTCTTGCGAGCGAGCGTCGAGTCGAACGCGAGCTGGAACTTGACGTTCCTCGCTCCCCGGTACTCCCGGCTCTCACGTTCCTTCATGCCGATCTGTGAGAGCAGACCCGCGAGCAGGGCGCGGTGAACGTGATCCGGATGCGCCCCGGCCGAGTCCCGGCCCGGCTCGGCGTCGAGGACGATCGGTCCGAGTCCGATCTTCTCCGCTGCCCTCGCCACCTGGCCGGCGAGGTTGCGCCATTCCCTGACCCGCAGGTGGTTGAGGAACTGTTCACGGCACTCCCGCCGGAACCGGTTCCCGGACAGCTCACGCCTCCGAACGGCCAGGTGATCCCAGAGGTTCACCAGGGCGAGCAGGTCCGATCCCTCCGCCCTGAACCGTCGGTGCATCTCGTCGGCTGCCTGCCGGTCCTCCAACGGTCGTTCCCGTGGATCCTGGACGGACAGCGCGGCGGCGATGATCACGACCTCGCGCACGCAGCCGAGCCGGCCGGCTTCGATCACCATCCGGCCGAGCCGCGGGTCGATGGGCAGCCGGACGAGGTCCCGACCGACCTTCGTCAGGCGTCGTCCCGCAGCGTCCCGGTCCTGGGAGCGACGGGCATCGTCGCCGGAGGTCACCGCGCCGAGTTCGTGGAGGAGCGCGAGGCCGTCACGGATGGAACGGTGGTCGGGCGGGTCGAGGAACGGGAACGACTCGACGTCGCCGAGACCGAGGTTGAGCATCTGAAGGATGACCGACGCCAGGTTGGTGCGTTGGATCTCCGGGTCGGTGAAGGGGGGACGCGCTTCGTAGTCGTCCTCGCCGTAGAGGCGGATGCAGATACCGGGGGCGACACGACCGCAGCGGCCGGCCCGCTGGTCCGCGGATGCCTGGCTGACCTTCTCGATCGGGAGGCGTTGGACCTTGAGGCGGTGGCTGTAGCGGGACACGCGGGCGGTCCCTGCGTCGACCACGTACCGGACACCGGGCACCGTGAGCGACGTCTCGGCGACGTTGGTCGCCAGCACGATGCGCCGCTTGCGGTGAGGCTCGAACACCCGGTGTTGCTCAGCCGACGACAGCCTGGCGTACAGCGGCAGGACTTCCGTGTCCGCGTCGATCCGTTCTGCGAGCGCGTCGGCCGTGTCGTGGATCTCCCGTTCACCGCTGAGAAAGACGAGCACGTCTCCCCGGCCCTCGCGGCCGAGCTCCGCGACCGCGTCGCACACCGCCGTCACCTGGTCGCGGTCGTCGTCGATGACGTCGTCGCCCTCGTCCGCGTCGTGGAGTTGGCCGTAGGGGCGATAGCGGACCTCCACCGGATAGGTCCGACCCGAGACGGTGACCACCGGGGCGTCGTCGAAGTGGGCTGCGAAACGTTCGGTGTCGATGGTCGCGGAGGTGACGACGAGCTTGAGGTCCGGCCGTTCGGGTAGCAACTGCTTGAGGTAGCCGAGCAGGAAGTCGATGTTGAGGCTTCGTTCGTGGGCTTCGTCGATTATCAACGCCTCGTACCGGCTGAGCCGACGGTCCCGTTGCAGTTCGGCGAGCAGGATCCCGTCGGTCATCACCTTGATGGCCGTGTCGTCGCCCACCCGGTCGTCGAAACGCACCGCGTAGCCGACCTTCCCGCCGATCCGACCGCCCAGTTCCTCCACGACCCGCTCCGCGACCGCTCGGGCGGCGACGCGGCGGGGTTGGGTGTGTCCGATGAGACCGGTGACCCCGAGGCCGAGTTCGAGGAGCATCTTCGGGAGCTGAGTGCTCTTGCCGGACCCGGTCTCCCCGGCGACGACCACGACCTGGTTGTCGCGCAACGTCGACAGCAGTTCCTCGCGCCGTGCCGTGATCGGCAGGGACTCGGGGTAGGTGACGGCCATGGCGGGTTTCAACGCTACGGGTTCCAGCGGCGACGACCAGGGTGGGTTCGGGATGGCCGACATCGCCTCGACGGCCGTAGCCTCGCCGTCGATGAGCGACTTCTCCTTCACAGAGCTACTCCCCCTCGGTCCCGACGCCACGACGTACCGGAAGCTCGACATCGACGGCGTGTCCACCGTCGAGGCGGCCGGCCACACGTTCCTACGGGTCGAGCCCCACGTGCTCACCGCGTTGACCGCCGAGGCGATGTTCGACATCGCCCACTACCTCCGCAGCGGTCACCTCGCCCAGCTCCGTCGCATCCTCGACGACCCGGAGGCGTCGGCCAACGACCGCTTCGTGGCGCTCGACCTGCTCAAGAACGCCAACATCTCCGCGGGCGGCATCCTGCCGATGTGCCAGGACACGGGCACGGCGATCGTGAAGGGCAAGAAGGGCCAGTTCGTCCTCACCGGAGGCGGCGACGAGGAAGCGATCGCGCGGGGCATCCACGAGACGTACGCGAAGGACAACCTCCGCTACTCGCAGATGGCGCCCCTGACCCTGTGGGAGGAGAAGAACACGGGGACGAACCTGCCGGGCGAGATCAAGATCAGCGCGACCGACGGCGACGCCTACAAGTTCCTGTTCATGGCCAAGGGCGGCGGTTCGGCCAACAAGAGCTACCTGTTCCAGGAGACCAAGGCGGTCCTGAACCCGGCGAGCCTGAAGGCGTTCCTCAACGACAAGCTCCGCCTGCTCGGCACCTCCGCCTGTCCCCCGTACCACCTGGCCGTGGTCATCGGCGGCACGTCCGCCGAGTTCGCCCTCGAGACAGCGAAGCTTGCCAGCACCCGCTACCTGGATACGTTGCCGACCGAAGGGTCCGCTCTGGGGCACGGGTTCCGGGACCTGGACATGGAGGCCGAGGTGTTGGCGCTCACCCAGGACTTCGGGATCGGCGCCCAGTTCGGCGGCAAGT
>JAGQSN010000266.1 GCA_020439555.1 Acidimicrobiales bacterium
TCTTCTTCACGCCCATGCCGTCGAGCGTCTCGATGTTCTGCATGGCGAGCATCTGGAAGATGTACTCGTTGCCGGACCGGCGGGCCGGGTCGCCGGTGCAGTTTTCCGACGGTCCGAGGATCGCGAAGTCCACCTCGGCACGTTGCATCAGCTTGGCCATCGCCTGGGTGACCTTCTGGTTCTTGTCGTCGAAGCTGCCGGCGCAACCGACCCAGTACAGGTATTCGTGGTTGAACGCCTCGGTGCCGTCAACGATCTCGATGCCGTCGACCTTCGAGGTCCACTGGGCACGGTCGGCCTGGCTCATGCCCCACGGGTTGCCGGAATTCTCCATGCCCCGGTACGCGGACCCGAGCTCGGTCGGGAAGTTCGACTCCATGAGCGACAGGTAGCGCCGCATGTCGAGGATCTTGTCGAGGATCTCGATGTTGACCGGGCAGATCTCGTCGCACGCCTTGCAGCTCGTGCAGGACCACACCTCCTCGGGGGTGATCCGCTCGAACAGCGAGTTCGAGGAGATCGTGATCTCCGGAACGGTGCTGATCGGGGGCGACACGACCGGCGTGCCGGAGGCGGCCATGACCTCACCGGTCTTGAGGACGATCTCGCGAGGGTCGAGCGGCTTGCCGGTCGCGTGTGCGGGGCAGACGCTCGTGCAACGGCCGCACATCGTGCAGGCGTCGGTGTCGAGCAGCTGCTTCCAGGTGAACTCCTCGACGGTGGACGCACCGAAGCTCTCGAGTTCGGTCTCCATGAGGTTCGGCATCGCACGCATGGCGCCCTTCGGGCGCTCCTTGTCGCGGAGGTACATGTTCAGCGGCGAGGTGAACATGTGCCTCATCATCGTGACCGGCAGGATGATCAGGAACGTCACGAACGTGAGGACGTGGACGATCCACCAGATCTGGTGGCCTCCGTGGATGGACGACGTGTCGTCGATGAGCGTCGCGATCGGGTAGCCGATGAAGGACCACTTCTCATAGGACGGCATCCCGTCCACGGCGATCCGCCACGCTTCGGTACCGAACCCGGTCACCGCGAGCAGCAGCAGCGTCGCCAGCCCGAGCGCGTGGTCCGACTTCGTCTTGATGCGGATCCGGTAGGGCCGGATGACGTAGCGGCGGATGATCGCCCACATCACACCGACGAAGAGGACGAGACCGGCGAAGTCGCCGACGAAGGAGTACGCCATGTACGTCTTGCCGTGCAGGAACTTCCATCCAACCGGTACCTGGTGGTTGATCTCCAGCGTCGTGGTGACGGCGAGGAGCACCAGGAAGCTGAAGTAGATGAGGCTGTGCATGATGCCTGCTGCCGGGTCGCGCAGCAGGGTCTGCATGTAGACGCCGGAACGGAAGTCGCCGAATCGCCGCGCCGCGTTCTTCGGTGTCGTGCGCCGGTTCTCGGGGGCGCCACGCTCCCAGTTCTTCACCCTCTGGGCGAACATGTAGGCGCCGTAGAGCAGAACGACAGGGATCACGACGTAGAACGCGAGCTTCACGCCGCTCGGGATGTTGCCGAACACGTGACGCTGGATCGGCGAGTCGTCGTGCCACTCGGTGATGAGCGGAAGCACACCGGACCCGGCGGTGAACAGCGCGATGCCTGCGCCCAGTCCGATCACCAAGTGGTGAGGACGGATGCGCTTCGGTTCTGTGGCGGTCTCTTCGGTAGCCATAGCAGCCCGAAACCTACTCCGAGAGGTCGCGACCGTCAGAAACCATCGGTCAAGCCCGGAAACCGTCCGGACCTGCGGCTACAGCCGTGCTCGACTCCGGGTTCGGAGGCGAGGGTCAGCCGTAGATCTCACGGTCGAGCTGGCGCACCCGGGACGCGAGCTGGCCGAGCATCTTGTGGGCCAGGCTCGGTACCTCTTCGAGGATGCCCGAGAACTCACGGGAGCTGAGCACGAGAACGACCAGGTCGGTCTCGGCGGTCACCGTCGCCGTGCGAGGTCCATGGTCGAGCAGTGAGAGCTCTCCGACGGCGTCGCCCGGCCCGAGCGTCCCGACCTTGCGCCCGTTGCGCTTGACGGTCGCGGAGCCTTCGACGATGAAGAAAGCCTCCCGGCCGAGGTCCCCCTGATCGACGAGCATCGAGCCGGCCGGTCGGGTGATCTCGTTGGTCGCCTTGGCGATCTTCTGGAGGTCTCGCTTCGAGAGCGCCGAGAACAGCGGGATGGCCGCGAGGCTGTCGAGGTGCTTGCTCCTGGTTGCCATCGCTGGAGCATATGACCTGCTCACGATCCGTGCTCGGGATGAGGCCGAGGCTCCGGCACGATTGGTCATGCGTTCTGGTCAGGCGTTCGTGACCGCCTGTTTCGCGACGGCTTCGGCGGCGGCGCGGATCGCCGCCGGGTCACCGAGCGCCCGGTCGAGCACGTCGGCTGCCCGGGTGGTCGGGCGGGCGTCGTCGCCGAGTTCGAACACGAGCGGGACCCCGGTCGGGATGTCGAGCCCGGAGATCGCGTCGTCGGAGATGCCCTCGAGGTGCTTCACGAGTGCCCGAAGGCTGTTGCCGTGCGCGGCGACCAGGACCGTTCGGCCGCCGGTCAGGTCGGGGACGATCACGTCGAACCAGTACGGCAGCATTCGGTTCACGACGTCGGCCAGGCATTCCGAGCGGGGCAGCACGTCGGTGGGCACCTGCGCATAACGCGAGTCGGTGTTCGGGTTGTGCTCGTTCGTGTCGGTGATCGCCGGCGGTGGCGTGTCGTAGCTGCGCCGCCACACCTTCACCTGTTCCTCCCCGAACTCGGCGGTCGCCTGCGCCTTGTTGCGGCCGGTCAGGTCCCCGTAGTGGCGTTCGTTCAGGCGCCAGTGACGTTTCACCGGTAGCCAGAGCAGACCCATCTCGTCCAGTGCGAGGTTCGCGGTGCGGATCGCCCGGGTCTGGAGCGAGGTGTGGACCACGTCCGGTCGCAGACCGGCTTCGGCCATGAGCCGTCCCGCAGCCGCCGCTTCGGACCGGCCCTGCTCGGACAGGTCAGCGTCCCACCACCCGGTGAAGAGGTTCTCCGCGTTCCAGGTCGACTGGCCGTGACGCAACAGGATCAGGGTCGAGGTCATGGTCGGCGAGCGTATCCGTCGGCCCGTCGGCGCCTCATCGTCGACGGGCGCGGGTTCCCGTGTGCGCCGCTTCAGGCGTCCCGGCGTCGGCGGAGGAGCACTTCCTGGGCGACGGTCGCCACGTGGATGCCGTCCTCGGTGAAGACGTGTCCCACGGTCAGTCCCCTCGAGGAGATGAGTCCGTGGCAGACCATCGCCGTGAGGTGCCAGTCGGTCGCCTTGATCGGCCGGTGGAACCAGATCGCGTGATCGAGGCTGAACGCGATGAACGGGAGGTCCTGTGGGTCCGCGGTCCAGTCGACGTCCGGTTGGAGGGACACGACGGCGTCGGTCGGGTAGTCGTCGGACATGTAGGCGAGCGCGCACGCGTTAAGGACCGGGTCGTCACCGAGGTCGCCGTTGATCTTCAGCCAGCCGCGGGCGCGGCCCTCCATGCCCGGAACTCCCCTGGTGGGGACCGTCGCCCGGTCGAACATCGTCGTCCAGGTTTCGTGGGTGATCTCGGACTGTCGCGGAACTTCGGGCAGTTCGGCGGTCTGCGCGTGCGGCGCCTCTTCGTCCACCTGGAACGAGGCCGACATCGACAGGATCGCACCGACCGCCTGACGGGCAGTGACCGTCCGGGTCACGAACGACCGACCGTTGCGGACCCGGTCGACCTCGTAGCGGACCGGTTCGGTGTGGTCGCCGCGGCGGATGAAGTAGGCGTGCAGCGAGTGCACCCGGAACTGCGGATCGACGGTCGCCGCGGCGGCGCGGAGCGCCTGGGCGACGATCTGACCTCCGTAGAGGCCACCCCACGGGTAGCGGGGCCCGGTCCCGACGAAGGTGTCGGGGCCGTGCGGTTGGAGATCGATCATCGCGACGAAATCGGTGGCGGGGTCGGCCATGCCCTAGATGGTGGCACGCCAAGGGGTCTCCAGGCACGAGAAGAGAAGCTCTCAGCAAAGTTGATAATCAGAGACTCAGCTTTTATGCTGGCACTGTTACCGGTGCACTGGTAAGTGTCAGAGTGCCGGGCAAGAATCGAAGGAAACCAAGCAACACCTCACAGGAGGGGCACCATGCCCAAGGCCGTCGGCATCGATCTCGGCACCACCAACTC
>JAGQSN010000267.1 GCA_020439555.1 Acidimicrobiales bacterium
CGTGGCTGATGACGATCAGCGCACCGCGGTAGTCCCGCAGGAACGACAGCATCCAGGACTTGGCGTCGGCGTCGAGGTGGTTCGTCGGTTCGTCGAGCAGCAGGACGTCCGATCCGGCGAAGAGGATCCGCACCACCTCGACCCGTCGGCGTTGGCCGCCGGACAACGCTCCCAGCGGGAGGTCGAGCTTCTCGTCCGCGAGCCCGATGCCGGCGGCCAGGCGCCGGACCTCGCTCTCCGCGGAGTAGCCACCTTCCATCCCGAACCGGTCGAGGGCGCGGGTGTAGCGGTCGATGTTGCGTTCGGTCGGGTCCGCCTCCATCGCCGCCTGGAGCTTGGCGATCCGTTCGAGCGCGTCGTCGAACCCGCGGCCCGACAGGACGTGGCGCAGAGCAGTGACATCCTCGGGGACCAGGTCGAGGCGTGGGTCCTGCGGCAGATAGCCGAGACCACCGTCGAAGCGCACCGACCCGGCTGCGGCATCGGCCGCGCCCCCGATCACCTTGAGCATCGACGTCTTGCCGGCGCCGTTGCGGCCGACGAGTCCGACCTTCTCCCCGGCGCGCACGGTGAAACTGACGTTCTCGCTGAGGACGACGCCGCCGACCTCCACCTTGAGCCCGTTCACCTGCAACACGGCGAACAAGGGTGCCAGAGCACCGGCGCGTTCCCACCATCGCAATGCCACGGCTAGACCAAAGCGGTGCTGTTCGTGGAGATCGCCCGGGCTTCAGACGAGTTGGGGGCCACGTCGGCACGTTCCGACAAGACGGCGCTGCTCGCGGAACTGCTGCGCGGCACCCCGGTCGTCGAGGTGGAGGCCGTCGTCGGATTCCTCACCGGTGACGTACGCCAGGGGCGCGTCGGAGTCGGTTGGCGAACACTGCAGAAGTCAGCGGAGGGGACACCCCGGTCAGAGGAAGCGGTGCTCACGGTCGCCGAGGTCGATTCGACGATCAGCGAACTCGCCGGGCTGTCGGGTCCCGGCTCGGCGAACCGACGCAACGATCTGCTGACCGAGACCTTCTCTCGTGCGACCGATTCGGAGGCGGCGTTCCTGTTCCGCCTGTTCGGAGGGGACCTCCGTCAGGGTGCGCTCGGGGGTGTGATGACCGACGCCGTAGCGAAGGCGTCCGGCGTCCCGGCGTCGGCGGTGCGACGGGCGGTCATGTTCGGTGGCCGTCTCGATCTCGTCGCCCGTATCGCCCTCACCGACGGCCGTACCGGCATCGACGCGGTGGGACTCACCGTCGGTCGGGCCGTGCAGCCGATGCTCGCCTCGACCGCCCAGTCCGTCAGCGATGCCGTGGCGGACCTCGGTGTGGCAGCCGTCGAGTGGAAGCTCGACGGCATCCGCATCCAGGTCCACCGCGACGGCGACGAGGTGAGGGTGTTCAGCCGCAACCTCAACGACATCACCACCCGGCTACCCGGAGTGGTCGAGGTGGCACTCGGACTCGATGCCACCTCGCTCGTGCTGGACGGCGAAGCACTCGTCCTCGGCCCCGACGGCCGACCGGTCATGTTCCAGGACACGGCGGCCCAGGTCGGGGCGGACCGTGAGCCGGCCACCGCGCGACCCTTCTTCTTCGATCTGCTGCACGTCGACGGCGTGGACCTCGTGGACCTCCCGTTCGCTCAGCGTCGGGAACGGCTGACGGCCCTCGCGCCCGCCTGGCAGGTGCCCGGTGAGATCACCTCCGAGGTCGGCCGGGCCGAGTCGGTGTTGGAGGAGGCACTGGCGGCCGGTCACGAGGGGGTCGTCGTGAAGGGGGCGGAATCCCGGTACGAGGCAGGTCGACGGGGCAAGACGTGGCGAAAGGTGAAGCCGGTCCACACCCTGGATCTGGTGGTGCTCGCCGTCGAGTGGGGCTACGGGCGTCGAACCGGTTGGTTGTCGAACCTGCACCTCGGCGCCCGGACCGACGACGATGCCCCGTCGGGCCGTGACCGCTTCGTGATGGTAGGCAAGACGTTCAAGGGACTCACCGACGAACTGCTGCGTTGGCAGACCGAGCGATTCCTCGAACTGGCCGAGCACTTCGAGCATGGCCCCGAGGCCCGCCACGGCACCGTGACCGTCCAGCCGGAGCAGGTGGTGGAGATAGCGATCGACGGCGTCCAACGCTCGACCCGATACCCCGGTGGTGTCGCGCTGCGATTCGCACGGGTCGTCCGCTACCGCGACGACAAGCGTCCGGGCGACGCCGATCACCTCGACTCCGTTCGAGCGTTCCTCCCTTCCTGATCACACACCTCCTACTCTCACCGGGTGGCCGACCCCTCTGCGTGTGATTCCTGTGGCGCGATGCTCCCTCTGCCGGACGCGGAGGGCCACGTCACCTGCCTGTCGTGCGGACGCCGGGCGAGTGTTTCGACCGCCGGCGATGCCGAGACCGGATCGCCGCGAATCGCAATTGCCAACACGACCGCGACGGTCGACCTGAAGCAGGCCCGTGGCTGCGCGAAGGGTGGAATCGTCGGTGCGCTGTTGTTGTTCTTCGGGATTCCGATCCTGGTGGTCGGGATCCTCATCGCCGCCGGAGTGTTCTCCGGAAATCTTTCGAACAGCAACCGCTCCGGGTCCTCCGGCAACCTCATCGTCCTCGAGGTCCTCGACGCGGCTCCGGCCACCGACGGGAAGACCGCGGTCCTCGCGCTCGTCCAGGAGACGACCGGTGGCTCGTACCGACGGTTCGTCAGCCGGATCGAACTCGACGATCGTGGGGCCGAAGAGATGTGGCGATCGCCATCGCTCGGAAAGGACATCAGCAACGTGCGAGCGGTGCCGCTCGATCACGGGGTGGCGGTGGTGAGCGAGGACCGGCTGCTGCTGTTGGACGATCGCGGCAAGTCGGCGTGGGAGACGAAGCTGTCCGACGTGGTCTCCGGCGGGTGCACGGCCTGTCTGGCCTGGGTCGGGTCGACCTTGATCGTGCAGACCTCCGACGGCGGACTCCAGGCCTACGCCCTACGTTCTCCGGAGCGACGCTGGTCGCGGACCCTCGCATCGCCCGCTTCGAGGTTCGCGGTCGCCGGTGACCACGTGGTGCTCATCGACGACCCTGCCGATCAGGACCCGTTCGTCGAGGTCGTCGACCCCGCCACTGGGAAGTCCTCGGGCCGCTCAGCCACCCCGTGCACGGACCGACATGGCAGCTCCGGCGCCAGACTCTCCCCGATCCCCGACAGTGACCAGGTACTTCTGATCGTCGGCTACTCCCAGCCATGCGCCGCGATCTACGACGCTGCGAAGGGCACGATCGGGCCCGAATTCGTCCTTCCGGACGATCTCTACCTCGACTCCACCACGAAATGGCGGCCGGTGGTCGTCGGCAATGAGGTCACCCTTCCCGCTCGGGACTCGGTCGCGTTGCTCGACGTCACCACCGGCAGGACGCGGACGTTGCCGCTTCCCGAAGGGGTGAACGCCACCCCGAGCCAAGTGGTCGACGGCACGTTGCTCGCCACCACGGCGGCGACACGAGGCACGCCGGTCGGCGGGATCGCCGCATGGAAGGTCTCGTCCGGTGAGCTGGCCTGGTCGACCGAGTTCACCGATCGGGTTCAGCTCCTCGATCTCGACTCCACCTTCGGCGGGACGGTGTTCACCGACGATGCAAGGGCGGCGCTGGCCCGGGACGCCCACCGACCGACGGTCGTCACCTTCAGGGCCGGCGACGACCCGGCGGTGTCGGTGGCGCCGGTCGACCTGGCCAGCGGCGA
>JAGQSN010000268.1:0-2057 GCA_020439555.1 Acidimicrobiales bacterium
GAACTGGCGGGCCTGGAACTTCTCGATCCGCGACGCCCAGGAGGAGGAGATCGCCAGGATCACCAAGACATTCGCCGGGATCGCGCGCGCCGTGTTCACAACGGCGGACAACTACGTCGTCCAGATCCACCGCCCCATCACCGGGCCGCTCCAGGCTCTCGTGGTGGCCGCCGCGGTCAGCGTGGACACCGCCTTGAAGCAGGACAACCGGGGACTCAACTGATCCCGGGCGTGCCGGTGCGCACCGGGGTTCCGGTAGCGTCTGCGGCCGATCCGACCCGGCCGCGAAGGCGGTCGAAGCCACGCGAGGAGCGACGGTGAGCTATCTCGACCCGCCACCCGGAGTCGTACGTGACCTCGTTGCCTCCGCACTCGCCGAGGACACGATGCCGCTCGGGGACCTGTCCGCGGCGCTGCTGCCCGACGACGCCCGGGCGGAGGCGAGGTTCGTCGTCCGGACCGACGGCGTCGTCGCCGGTACGGCGTGCGTCGACGAGACGTTCCGACAGGTCGACCCGTCGATCACGGTGAAGTGGCTCGTCACCGACGGCGAAGCAGTCCGAGCCGGCGACGTGCTGGCGACCGTCACGGGACCGCTGGCTCCGGTCCTCACCGGCGAGCGGACCGCTCTCAACTTCCTCGGCCACCTCAGCGGAATCGCGACGAGGACCCGGGCGTTCGTGGACGCCGCGGCACCCCTTCGTGTGTGGGACACCCGCAAGACGATCCCGGGCCTGCGAGCCCTCCAGAAGGCGGCGGTTCGTGCGGGTGGGGCCCGGAACCACCGCGGCAACCTCAGCGACTGGGTCATGTTCAAGGACAACCACCTGACGGCCCTCGGCATCGACGCCGCGGTGGCCGCGGCGAAGGACCGCTGGCCGGGTCGCACCGTCCACGTCGAATGCGACGGCCTCGACCAGGTCCGTCGCGCGCTCGACGCCGGCGCCGACGCGCTGCTGCTCGACAACATGACCCCCGACGAGGTCCGCGAGGCGGTCGCGGTCGCGGACGCGCACGCCGCCACGCACGGTACGGCCCGTGCTCTGCTGGAGATCTCCGGGACCATCCGGCTCGACAACGTCGGCGACTACGCGGACACCGGCGCCGACGTCGTGTCGAGCGGATCGCTCACCCACTCGGTGACCGTGCTCGACATCGGACTCGACATCGACGTCAAGAGGGGCTGAGCAGGGATGCTCCTCGCGATCGACGTCGGCAACACACAAACCGTCATCGGGCTGTTCGCCGGGCCCGGCGACGACTTCGAGGTGGACGGCAACCGGATCGACGACGGGATCGAGAGCGACCTCGTCGACCACTGGCGAATCGCCACCCAGTCCGAACGCACCTCCGACGAACTCGCCCTGGTCATCCAGGAGTTCCTCGGTTTCCACGGCTACTCCTTCGACGACGACATCGACGGAATAGCCATCTCCTCGGTCGTGCCCCGCTGTACAGCGGCGTTCCGGGAGATGACGCACAAGTACTTCGGTTTCAAGCCGGTCGTGATCGAACCCGGTGTGAAGACGGGCATGCCGATCCTCACCGAGAACCCCCGTGAGGTCGGCGCCGACCGGATCGCCAACGCTGTCGGCGCCATGGACCTCGTCCACGGTCCAACGATCGTCATCGACTTCGGGACCGCCACGACCTTCGACGCGCTGTCGGCCCGAGGCGAGTACCTCGGCGGGGCGATCGCCCCCGGCCTCGACATCAGCCTCGACGCTCTCTACACCCGTGCCGCTGCCCTGCGGAGGGTGGAACTGGTCGAGCCGCGCGGCGTGATCGGCAGGACCACGGTCGATTCGATCCAGGCGGGAGCGATCTTCGGCACCGCCGGGATGGTCGACGGCATCTGTTCGCGGATCGCCGCCGAACTCGGTGCCCCGACGGTCATTGCGACCGGCGGACTGGCAGCGCTCGTCGCCCCGTACACGAAGTCGATCTCGAGGGTCGAGCCCTGGCTCACCCTCCACGGTCTGCGCCTCGTCTTCCAACGAAACCAAACCTGACCTGGTTTCGACTTCGCTTCGCTGCGCTCAACCAGCGGTGCTGTT
>JAGQSN010000268.1:2255-3013 GCA_020439555.1 Acidimicrobiales bacterium
CGTGTGGTTTCGACTTCGCTTTGCTCCGCTCAACCAGCGGTGGGTGTCGATCCTTGAGCGAGCGGAGCGAGTCGAAAGGCGGGGCGCCGAGCGGTTGGTCCCGGAGTCGGTGTAGCGGGCAGGCTTGAACCTCCGCGCCCGCTGGTGCCTGCCCCGGAGACCCCCGTGACCGACAGCCCCGAAGTGCCCTACCGCTACGACCCCGACGCGAGCGCTGCGGGGCTCGCCGCGCAGTACGGGGACCTGGAACCGGGCACCGAGACGGACGTCAAGGTGACCGTCGCCGGTCGGCTGATGCTGCGACGTGGCCAGGGCAAGCTGGTGTTCGGCCAGTTGGCGGACTCGACCGGCCGCATCCAGCTGTTCGCCCCCGCGGACGTCACCCCGCGCTTCGAGGAGTTCGGGAAGCTGTCGTTGGGGGACTGGATCGGCGTTGAGGGCGAGGTGATGACCACCCGCAAGGGCGAACTGTCCGTGAAGGTCCTCGACTGGACCCTGCTCGCTCCGACCCGACGCAGCTTTCCGGACAAGTGGCACGGGCTTTCCGACGCCGACACCCGCTACCGCCGCCGTTACGTCGACCTGTGGGTCACCGACGAGGCACGTCGCACCTTCCTGCTGAGAAGCCGGTTGATCTCGCTCATGCGTCGGTGGCTGGAGGACCGTGGCTTCATGGAGGTCGAGACCCCGATCCTCCATCCCGTGCTCGGCGGAGCGCACGCCCGCCCATTCACCACCCACCACAACGCGCTCGACAT
>JAGQSN010000269.1 GCA_020439555.1 Acidimicrobiales bacterium
CGGCGACAAGACCACCTCTCCGGCGGGGGTTAACCCCTCCTCGAACAACCACCACCCCCCCCCCCTCCCCCCCGGCCCCTCCGGCAAAGGGGGCGGTCCCGTACTCCTTGCCCTTTTTGCGGACGAACGCAGCCGGGATTCCGGTCACCCGCGAAAGTGCGGTCACGACCGGCACCCCACCCAGCTCCAGGCCGGCCAGCACCTCGGTGCCCGACGGGACCAGCGGTGCCATCGCCTCGGCCAGGTCGGCCAACAGGACCGGGTCCGATTCGAACTGGTACTTGTCGAAGTACTCGTTGCTGACCCGCCCGGAACGGAGCGTGAACGTGCCGGTCAGGTGGGCGACCGCGTAGATGCGGCGGGCGAGTTCGGCTCGGAGGGCGTCGTCGGCGATGGGCATCCCACGATCGTAGGCACGCACCCGTGGCCCCTGGACCGGTCCGGTCGTGCCGGCGGGACGAGACCGGACAGTGTGGGGACGACGCGCAGCGCACTCAGGAGCTCTACCGGTCTGCCACGCTTGACCCCATGAAGTCACTCGGGCTGATACTCGGGTACCTCTCCGGGTCGAGCCGTCGTCGCAACACCCGACTCGTGGGGATCCTGGTGGTGATCCTCATCGTGCTCGTGGCGATCTACTCGGCGATCTTCCACGTCCTCATGGCGCGGGAGGGGCGGGAGCACTCGTGGGCCACGGGCGTCTACTGGGCGTTGACGGTCATGTCGACGCTCGGATTCGGCGACATCACCTTCGAGTCCGATGCCGGGCGGATCTTCACGCTCGTGGTGCTCGTCAGCGGCGCCCTGTTCATCCTGGTGCTGCTGCCGTTCGTGTTCATCCAGTTCCTGTTCATGCCGTGGGTCGCGTGGCGTGACGCGAACCGAGCGCCGCGGCGGGTGGCCGACGACGTCCGCGACCACCTCGTTCTCGTAGGTGACGGTCCCGTCATCGAGGCCGTGATCCGCAGGGCCGACCACACCGGGATCCCGTACGTGCTCGTCGGTTCGGCGACGCCCGAACTGCTCGCCCGTCACGACGACGGCTACAAGGTGATGGTCGGCGACCCCGACAGCCCCGACACCTACCGTGCCGCAGGGGTCGACCGGGCTGCTCTCGTGGCCGCCACGCACCCCGACCCGACGAACACGAACATCGTGTTCACGGTCAGGGAGATCAGCGAGACGGTGCCGATCGTGGCGACGGCCTCGACGGCCGAGGCGGTGGACGTCCTGGCGTTGGCCGGCGGGGACGTGGTGCTCCAGTTGGGCGAGATTCTCGGGCGGGACATGGCCGCCCGGGTGTTCGGACGGAACGGCGAGAGCAAGGTCGTCGGTGTGCTCGGCCGGCTGCTGGTAGCGGAGGCCGACGCCGACCACCCCGACCTCGTGGGCCGTGCCCTCAAGGACACGACGATCCGGGACAGGGCGAACGTCCACGTCGTCGGGACGTGGCGGCGCGGCATCTACGAGTCCGCCACGCCGGACCTCGTCATCGACCGTGACGACACGCTGATCCTCGCCGGGACACGGGACCAGCTCGACGCCTACGACGAGGCCTTCGCCACCACCGAACGGCAGTCGGCTCCGGTGATCGTCGTCGGAGGCGGCCGGGTCGGAAGGGCAGCGGCCCGAGCCCTCGGCAGCGCCGGTTTCCCGTACAAGGTGGTCGAGAAACTCCCCGGCAGGGTGCCTACCGACGGTCACGGCATCGTCGGCGACGCGGCGGATCACGACGTGCTCGTGGAGGCCGGCATCACGGATGCAATCGCCGTTCTCCTCACGACCCACGACGACGACGTGAACGTGTACCTCGCCATCTACTGCCGCCGGCTGCGGCCCGACCTCCAAATCATCAGCCGGGCGGTGCTCGAACGGAACGTGGCGACGTTGCACCGGGCGGGCGCCGACGCGGTCCTGTCGTATCCGACTCTCGGCGCGAACCGAGTCTGGAACGCCTTGGGTTCGGAGGACGCTCTGGTGCTCACCGAGGGGTTGGAGGTGTTCCGCTGCCCGGTTCCGCACTCCCTTCGTGCGCGTCGCCTCGACGAGAGCCGTGTCCGGGAGGAGACCGGCTGCACCGTCGTGGCCGTCGCGGTTGCCGACGAACTGACGGTCAACCCACCGGGCGACACGGTCCTGCCCGCCGATGGCGATCTGGTGCTGATCGCAGATCCGGTTGCTCGTGAGGCATTCGCCAAGCGATATCCCACCGACGTCACCGAACGCCGCGTCGGCAGGAGACGCGTGAGGACGGCCTGAGTTTCGCTTGCTTCCGGACTCAGCCGGCCACGTCGGTGTGGGTCTTGCACCAGTTCGGGACGGGATCCCCGGCGAAGCGGGCCTTCAACCAACTCTCAACAGCGGGGGCAGCCGCGGCCGGTTCGCCCGTGTGATCGATGTTCGGCAGTTCCCCGTAGGAGAGCACCTGGCCGATCCCGCAGAGACGGTCCCGCAGGGATCGGACCCGGTCCGGCACCACGATGATGTCGGCCGTGCCGGTCATCAGCAGGAGCGGCGACGGAGAAGCCTTCGGTGTCGGGTCGTTGGCCGTGAGGAACTTCCGCGCCGGGCCGTCCTTGGGTTCCTTCACGTAGAACCCGTCCGACGCGGCCAACGGGAGCATCGTGTCGATGACCTTGTCCAGGCAGGCGGTCCTGGTGACCTCGGCGGCCTCCAACGCCTTCGGGCTGAGGTAGTCGGAGGGTTTGCTGCCGGGCCACTCGTCCTGGCCGCCGATCAGGACCATCGTCGAGATGATCCTGGTCTGGACGTCGTCGTTGAACGACTTGGTGAACTCGGCCCCGGGGGCGAGAGCAACGGTGCCGATCAGGTCCAGGTCGGGTAGTTCGGCTGCGCGGTCCATCGTCACGAGCGCCCCGTGGCCCCCCTGGGAGTGACCGATGATGACCCAGTCGTGTCCCGTGTGCGCTGCGGCGATGCCGCGGGCGACGCGAACAATGTCGATCATCGCGTTTCCTTCGGCAGTCGCGGACAAGTACGAGTGGAGTTCACCGACCGGGCCGAGACCGATGTAGTCGGTGGCCACCACGACGCCTTCGACACCGAAGGTCGGTGGCATGGAAGGGGTCCGGCTCGGTGCGCACTGGGAGGCGATTCCAGTGGTGCCGTGGGCGTAGGAGACGATCGGCCAGCCACCGGTCGGTGGGGTCGCCTTCGGGTAGTAGATGGTTCCGGTGACGGCTCGGTCGCGCCCGCGGACGTCCTCGGAGTGGTACATGACCCGGAGCCCGACCTGGCCGGCAGGCGCTTCGATCGCCTGGGTCCGGATGAGCGTCCCGCGGGCTGCGTGTGGAAGCGGGTCCGGGACCTCGTAGAAGTCGTCGACGGAACCCTCGAACCGCTCGACCGGCACCGTCGAGCCGACCGTCGAGGTGGTCGCTGCACGGTCCGCGACCGGAGCCGATGACGACTTCGAGTCCGAGGAACACGACGCGAAGGTCGCCAACACGGTCAGACCGACGAGCGTCAGCAGGACGGGGCGAATCTTGTGGGAGCGGCTCACGAAGCCGAAGATAGCCGAATCCACGAACATCGACGTTCATTGGTCCGACGACGTGTTCCCAGCGACACGGGTAGGTTCGGCGCGAACCGATCGTCGAACAGGAGACAACCTCGATGCGGCTCTCACCGGACCGCCCCCTCGGTCTCGCCCCCGCGACCGTCAGCGACTACCGGGAGCTCGCACGTCGCCGCCTGCCGAGGTCCCTCTTCGACTACATCGACGGCGGCGCATCGGCGGAGCACACCCTCGCCGCCAACGTCGCCGACCTCGCCGACATCCAGCTCCGCCAACGGGTGATGCGTGACGTGTCCGAGCGGGTGCAGGCGACGACCGTCCTCGGGGAGGCGCTGTCGTCACCGGTGATCCTCGCTCCGGTCGGCCTCGCAGGCATGTACGCCAAGCGAGCCGAGGTCCAGGCAGCCCGCGCCGCCCGCAAGGCCGGTGTGCCCTTCACGGAGTCCACGGTGTCGATCTGCGGGCTCGACGAGGTTGCCGCGGCGGCCGGTGCGCCCTGGTTCCAGCTCTACGTTCAACGCGACCGCGACGTCACCGCGTCACTGATCGAGAAGGCCGGCGAGGTCGGCTGCCCGGTGCTGGTCATGACCGTGGACCTGGCCGTCGTCGGTGCCCGCCACCGCGACACCCGCAACGCGATGACCGGCAACTCAAAGAACCCGTTGGTGGCCGCGCGTCGGGCCATGGACCTCGTGTCCCACCCTCGCTGGATGCGGGACGTCGCTATCGGCGGTAAACCCCACACCTTCGGCAACCTGGAGTCGGTCGTACCCGGAGCGCGTACCCCGATGGCGTTCCGACGGTGGGTGGACCACCAGTTCGATCCTTCGGTCACCTGGGAGGACATCTCCTGGGTCCGATCCCACTGGGACGGCAAGCTGGTCGTGAAGGGGGTACTCGATCCCGACGACGCGAAGCTCGCGGTCGAAGCCGGCGTGGACGGCATCGTCGTGTCGAACCACGGTGGCCGTCAGCTCGACACTGTTCCGTCCACCGCCGCCGCACTACCGGCGGTGGCCGCCGCTGTCGGAGACCAGGTCGAGGTGCTGGTCGACGGTGGAGTCCGAACCGGTATCGACGTCGTGAAGATGCTCGCCCTGGGCGCCAAGGCCTGCCTAGTAGGTCGCGCATGGGCGTGGGCCGTGGCAGCGCGCGGCGAAGCGGGCGTGGCACACATGTTGAAGGGACTGAAGGCCGACATCGACACGGCGTTGGCGCTGACCGGAACGAACGACGTCGCCGACCTGACTCCCGACTGCCTCGTAGGTGGCGGGGACTGAACCGAAAGCTGGTCGGACCCGATCTACTCGCCGACCTTCAGGATCTCCAACGCCTCGTCCGCGTGGCGATCCATGTTCAACTCGCTTCCGACCTTTCCCACGAGGATGCCGTCGGCGCCGATCACGAACGTCTGACGACGAACCTTCAACATCCCGATCGGACGCTTCACACCGAAGATCCTGGCGACCTTGCCGGCAGTGTCGGCCAGGAGCGGGTAGTCGAACCCGTGCTTGTCCGAGAACTCCTTCTGCGTGTCGACGCCGTCGAGGCTGATGCCGACACGCTGAGCACCGACGGCACCGAACTCCGCCGCGAGGTCACGGAAGTGACACGCCTCTTTCGTGCACCCGGCCGTCATCGCCGCCGGGTAGAAGAACAGGACGACGGGGCCGTCGACCAGTCGTTCCGACAGCCGCCAACGGTTGCCGTCCTGGTCGTCCAACTCGAAATCGGGCACCGCGTCACCGACCTGCATCCTGGTCCTCCTCGAAGAAGCAACGCCGGGAGGCTATGCGCTCACGATCGGATCCACTCCCGCTGACGGACCGATGGTGACAACCTTGCGGGTCCTGGGCCAGGATCGCGGCCATGCGCGTTTCCCTCGGCCTGCCGACCCACCACGTCGACGTACCCGACCTGCTCAGTGCCGACGGCATCGGCCGCCTGGCGAAGGAGGCCGAGGACCTCGGCTTCGACGCCGTGTACGTGACAGAGCACCCGTTCCCCGCAGACGACTGGCTCGCCTCGGGTGGCCACCACGCGCTCGACCCGACGATCGCCCTCGCCGTCGCAGCGACCGCGACGACCACCATCGCGCTGCACACGAACCTCTTCGTGCCGGCGTTGCGGAACCCCTACCTGGCCGCGAAGGCGATCGCCAGCCTCGACGTGGTCAGCGGTGGCCGCGTGATCCTGGGCGTCGGTGCCGGCTACCTGGAAGGGGAGTTCGACGCCCTCGGCGCCCGGTTCGCCACGCGCAACGACGACCTCGACGTCGCGATCGACGCCATGAGGGCAGCATGGACGGGCACGACGGTCACCGACACGTCGGACCGCTGGAAAGCGGTCGCGAACACGGCACTACCCCGGCCGGCGCAGCAGCCCGGTCCACCGGTCTGGGTAGGGGGTAACAGCCGTCGGGCGATGCGCAGGGCGGTCGAGCGGGGCGCTGGATGGTCGCCGTTCCCGGCCGGGGGAGGAATGGCCGCGGCGACCCGGACGACCGAGCTGCGGACACCGGAACAGTTGAGGGCGCGGGTCGAGGAAGCACACGAGCACGCCCGCACCGTCGGCAGGACCGAGCCGCTCGACATCTGCTTCGTCCCCAGGGGCCTGGCGATGACCGACGACCAGACCCCGGACCTCGACGAGGTCGTGGCCAGCTGCGAGGCGCTCGCCGCCGTGGGCTGCACCTGGGTGGCCGTCTCGTTCCCGGCCCGCAGCGTCGAGGGCCAGATCGAGTCGATGCGAGGCTTCGCCGAAGCTGTCCTCCCACGCGTCGGTGCTCTGGAACCGGGGCTGGTCTACGTGCCCTGAAGATCTCCGATCGTGACGAGGAGGTCGTCCATCTCCCGATGGAAACGGCGCAACTCGTCACGGTGCAGGACGCTCAGGCGATCGAGGACCGACCGCCCTTCATCGGTCAACACGAGCAGGACGCGCCGGCCATCCTCCGGATCCCCCCGGCGTTCGAGCAACCCGTTGGCGACCGTCCGACCGACCAGCTCCCCGGTCGAGTGGACCTTCAACTGGAGGTGCTCGGCCACCTCCCCGATGGTCGGCGGACCTTCGCCGTCGTGCCCCCTCACCGCCAGCAGTAGCTGATGCTGGGCCGGCGTCAGGCCGGCTGCCCGGGCGGCTTCCTCGGAGAAGTGCAGGAACCGGCGCAGCCCGTAACGGAAGGAAGCGAGTGCCTTGTAGCCGTCGTCGGACAACGCCGGTTCGGTCATGCGACTGCGCCTTCCGGATAGGCGGTGTCGTCGGGGTCGAAGTCCTGTTCGTTCGGGTCGAAACGCTGCCGTTGGGTGTGGATGAGGCCGACACCGCTGGTCAACAGAAGGCTCACCAGCGAGGCGATCAGTGTCGGGGGCAGGAGGGTCAGCCCTGCCATCTCGGTCACCACAAGGGTCGAACCGATCGGGGTCTTCGTGACACCGACGTTGGCGGCTGCCATCGCTCCGGCGGCGAGGATCCACGGATCGCTTCCGGGGAGATGACCGGTGGTCGCCCTGGCGAGGCAGTACCCGATGAAGAACAGCGGGATGATGAAGCCGCCGTTCCAGCCCGACACCACGGTCACGGCCGAGGCGACGATCTTCATCGCCGCGGCGAGCAGAAGGGTGGTTGCCGCAACATGGGCGACGCCGTTCAGGTCTGCCATGTGCACCTCACCGTTGGTGAGGGCGTACGGCGTCACGAACGCGAACCCACCCAGCACGGCGCCGCCGAGCACCGGTCTCGCGACCGCTGGCACGTAGCCGATGATTTTCCGGAGCACGACGCACAGGTAGGTGAAGGTCGCCGCCACGAGGGCCCCGACGACCCCTGCCGCAACTCCCCACCCGAGGTCACCGAGTTGGAGGGCCGCGTGGGCCGGGAAGGGGAAGATCGGTTCGAGCCCGAGACCGGTGACGGCGACGTACACCGCGTACCCGCAGAGCGATCCGATGGCGGACGGCAGGAGCGCCTCGTAGTACTCGAGGCCGCGACGGTGGAGGATCTCCAGGGCGAACACGGCTGATCCGAGCGGGGCACCGAACAGGACGGTGAAGCCCGCCGCCATGCCGGCGATGCTGACGACGCGCAGTTCCCGCACCCCGAGTTGCGCCCGGTCGCCGATCCAGGAACCCACCGACCCCGTCGTCGTCACGAGCGGAGCCTCAGGGCCGAGGGCCCCGCCGGCACCGACGCAGAGCAGCGAGATCGGGATCAGCGAGCGAAGTTGGCGCAGCGAGTCCGTACCGCCGGAGACGTGGATGTTGTCGACGAGCAGCTCCACGTCGGCCGGTCGTCCGAGCCACTTGGTGATCGCCGCGACGAGCACACCCACCGCGACCATGATCCCGAGGTGTGCGGTCAGGGACCACTCGTCGGGTCCGATCGTCTCGGTGACGAACTTGAGCGTTCCGAGGTAAGCGGCGCCGATGAGGCCACCGACGAGCCCGGTGACCACGACCGCTCCGAGCAACCGGTTCCGCGGCCGGAGCATGACGGCTCGCAACGCCGGCGCGTTGGGTCGTGGGATTCGAGGGTTCCGGGTGGAGCTCACGTCGATAGATCGTAGTGCGAGGTAGTTCGGTTCGTCGCAATTCGGCGACGCAGACTGCCGGAAGCGAGGCGCCACCAGGTCACGACGGTTTGTCAGGTTTTCGACAGGCAGGGTTCCCAGCGGCTGTAGTTGTCCCCGGATCGCCCGGCCAACGTCGTCCGGCCAGTCCGCCGACGCCCGAGCGAACAGGAGAAACCGTGTCCGAGGACAAGGCCACCCAGGTCTACGACACCGTCGTCGCACGCAACCCTGGTGAGACCGAGTTCCACCAGGCGACGAAGGAGGTGCTCGCCTGCATCCCGCCGGTACTCGCCAAGCACCCCGAACTGGCCGAGCACAAGGTCCTCGAACGTCTCTGCGAGCCCGAACGCCAGATCATCTTCCGTGTCCCGTGGACCGACGACCGGGGCGAGATCCAGATCAACCGCGGCTTCCGCGTCGAGTTCAACAGTGCGCTCGGCCCGTACAAGGGGGGCCTGCGATTCCACCCGTCGGTCAACCTCGGGATCGTGAAGTTCCTGGGCTTCGAGCAGACCTTCAAGAACGCTCTGACCGGCATGCCGATCGGTGGCGGCAAGGGTGGATCGGACTTCGACCCGAAGGGGCGCTCCGACGACGAGATCATGCGGTTCTGCCAGAGCTTCATGACCGAGCTGTACCGCCACATCGGCGAGTACACCGACGTCCCGGCAGGCGACATCGGCGTCGGCACCCGCGAGATCGGCTACCTGTTCGGCCAGTACAAGCGGATCACGAACCGCTACGAGTCCGGCGTGCTCACCGGCAAGGGTCTCAACTGGGGCGGGGCGCTCGTGCGCACCGAGGCAACCGGTTACGGCGCCGTCTTCTTCACCCAGGAGATGCTGCGCGCACGCGGCGACAGCCTCGACGGCAAGACCTGCGTCGTCTCCGGTTCCGGCAACGTCGCGATCTTCGCCATCGAGAAGATCCGACAACTCGGAGGAACGGTCGTCGCCTGTTCGGACTCGGGCGGCTTCGTCCACGATCCCACCGGCATCGACCTCGATCTCCTCAAGCAGGTGAAACTCGTCGAGCGGGGGCGGATGGCCGACTACGCGGCACGCAAGCCGGGATCGGTGCACAGCACGACCGGTCGAATCTGGGACATCGCATGCCAGGTGGCGCTCCCCTGTGCCACCCAGAACGAGCTCGACGGCAGCGACGCGAAGACGCTCGTCGACAACGGGGTCGTCGCCGTAGCCGAAGGCGCCAACATGCCGAGCACCCCGGAGGCCGTGGAGGTGTTCCTCCAGGCCGGGATCGCATTCGGCCCGGGCAAGGCTGCCAATGCCGGCGGTGTCGCCACGTCGGCTCTGGAGATGCAGCAGAACGCGAGCAGGGACTCCTGGTCCTTCGAGCACACCGAGACGCGACTCGGCAAGATCATGGCGTCCATCCACGACGAGTGCCTCGCGGCAGCCGAGGAGTACGGCGCACCCGGCAACTACGTCACGGGAGCGAACATCTCCGGCTTCCAGCGGGTGAGCCAGGCGATGGTCGCGCTCGGCCTCGTCTGATCACTCCCGACGTCCGAGCGCACGGCAGGACCATCCTCTCCGATCACGAACGACTGACGCCCGGGCAAGCGGAGTCGGCTTCGGGCGTCGGTTCCCAGTTCGGGTAGGAATGCCGGGATGCAGCCGCCGCGGTCACGCCAGATCCCCGCGATCATCGCCGTGCTGCTGATCGGCGTAGCCGCGGCCTGCACACCCGGCGGCGCCGGAGTCAAGGGTGACGGAACGTCGACCATCGAAAACCACCCGGCCTCATCAGCCCCACCGGACATCAGCATCGGCGTCCTCACCCCTGACGGGACGGACGGCTATGTCGTCACCCGCACGGACGGGAAGCTGAAGGTGGCGGCCCCGACCACCAACCGGTCCGGCAACCTGCGCCTGGCTCTGGTCGAACGATCTTCACCGGTCTCCTCGGACCAGCAGGCCTGCGTTTCGTGGTGGGGTCCGATCGGATCGGTCATCCAACCGGGCCTGGTCCTGCGCTCCTCCTTCGACAGCGGACGGGCCAGGGCGATCATGGTGACCGACAACATCTGGTACGGGAACCGAAAGGACCTCAACGTCCACGTGTTCGACTCGGCCGCCGGGCCCGCTCGCCTGGACCTCGTCGCCCAGGTGGACATGGAGACGGGACTCGGCGGGCTGCACGACCCGAACCCACCTCCGTGGAGGTTCTGCGCCCGGGTGCAGGGAACGTCCTTACGGATCAAGGCCTGGTCTCCCACCGCCGAGCCGAAAGAACCCTCTTGGGAAGACCGCTCACGAACCAAGACTGTCGAACTGCCCGAGAACGTTCCCACCGAGGGTCGGCCGGGGATCTACGTCGGTCACCTCGAACCCGGAACGACGACCGAGTTCTCGGACCCCGCCACCACAGCGATACCCCCGGGCTGAGCGGGTCAGGGCTTCCAGGTGGACAGGAAGTTGCCGATGCGTTCGATGGCGTCCTGGAGGTCGTACGCCGGAGGCAGGGTCACGATCCGCAGGTGGTCGGTGGCCGGCCAGTTGAAGCCGGTGCCCTGCACCAGCAGCACCCTCTCCTTGAGCAGCAGGTCGAGCACGAGTTTCGAGTCGTCGGGGATCTCGTACACGTCCGGGTCCAGACGCGGGAACACGTAGATCGCACCCCGAGGTTCGACACACGTGACACCGGGGATCTTGCGCAGACCCTGGACAGCGGCGTCGCGCTGTTCGAGCAGGCGGCCACCCGGCAGGACGAGATCCTGGATGCTCTGGCGGCCCGAGAGGGCCACCTGGACGGCGTGCTGACCCGGAACGTTGGGGCAGAGCCGTGACGACGCGAGCAGTTCGATCCCTTCCAGGAACCCGGCGGCATGGTCCCGAGGACCCGTGATGACGACCCATCCGGAGCGGAACCCGGCCGAACGGTACGCCTTGGACAGACCGTTGAACGTCAGGCAGAGCAGGTCCGGGCACTGCGTCGCCATGTGGGTGTGTACTGCGTCGTCGTAGAGGATCTTGTCGTAGATCTCGTCGGCGAGAACGAGCAGCCCGTGACGGCGAGCGATCCCCGCGACGGCCGACAACAGGGCGGGCTCGTAGACCGCGCCCGTCGGATTGTTCGGGTTGATCACGAGGATCGCCTTGGTCCGATCCGTGACCTTGGACTCGATGTCGGCCAGATCGGGCTGCCAACCGTCCGATTCGTCGCAGCGGTAGTGCACGGCGGTTCCACCGGCGAGGCTCACTGCGGCGGTCCAGAGCGGATAGTCCGGTGCCGGGACCAGGACCTCGTCTCCGTCGTCGAGCAATGCCTGCATCGTCAGGATGATGAGCTCGGAGACACCGTTACCGAGGTAGATGTCGTCGACGTCCACCTCGGGGAACCCGGAGACCACCTCGTAGTGGGACGCGATCGCCCTCCGCGCCGAGATGATCCCGCGGGACTCCGAGTATCCCGACGAGTCGGGCAGGGTGGCGATCATGTCGCGGATGATCCCGCCAGGGGAGTCGAAGCCGAACGCGGCCGGGTTGCCGATGTTGAGCTTCAGGATCTGATGGCCCTCGCGTTCGAGGCGCGCAGCCTCCGCGTTGGCCGGGCCTCGGATCTCGTAGACGACGTTGCGAAGCTTCGATGCCTGGTCGAGGGACCTCGGCGCAGCGGTTCGGTCCTGGTCGGCTGACATCGTTTCCCCTCGCTAGGTGCTGCGGTCGCTTCCATTCTCGCCCGCGCACCCGTGTCCGGCGAAGCCATTCAGCGCCACGAACGGTCGGCGGAGGGTCAGCCGCCGATCAACCTGTCCAGCCGACGGTCCCACCGTCCGAGGACCCGCAGGTCCGCACCGGCGGGATGACGGCCGGCCAGGCTCGCCGCTGCGCTGCAACGAACGAGCGACGGAACGATCCGCAGTCCCGCCTGTGGGGCACGACCCACTCCAAGCAGCACACCCGGTACCTCGGACGGCAAGGTACTGCCGCGGGTCTGGTTGAGCCCGCACCAGGCCAGGTGTTCGGTGAGCATTCCGGACCGGAGCATCTCCCTCACCCCGCGGCCACCGATCCTCGACGAGTAGCGACGGAACCCGTCGTAGAAGGCGAGATCCGGGCCGTGGCGCCTGAAGAACTCGTGTTGGTAGCGCCACAGCGTCTGCTCGTCGCCCGGATCGGACGCGCCCTTCACCGTCTCGGCCAGGAGGGATCCGGCCAGGAGACCGGTGCCGACCCCCGAGCCGTGAGCCGGGAAGACCTGGGCCGCTGCGTCCCCGACCGACGCGAGGCCGGGTGCGGTGAACCTGCTGAAAGGACGCCGCAGCGGGATCAGTCCGGCTCCGCCGTGGAGGCGTTCACCGATCCACGGGTGGAGTCGACGAACCTCGGTCAGGAGTCGTTGGGCGGGGCCGTGACGGCCGTCCGCGACGCACCCCACGAGTACCCGCACCTCGTGAAGGTCCTCCGAGACCGCGACGGACCTCGTGGAGAAACCACCGGCCGCTCCGAGGACGTTGACGGCCTCACCGGGTTCTGCGTTCCACGAGCCGAGTTGCCGACGGGCCGCCTCCCGATCCGCCACGGCGAACACGACGTCGGCCGCGCTGCAACGCTCGGACGGCCGGACCGGCGGACTCCAGGGGCGCAGGATCGTCGACTGCGTCCGCAGCGCTCCGCGCAACCCGGACGCGTCGACGAACAGGGAGGCTTCGACCCGGAGCGTCGAACCGGCACGACCCTCACCCACCTCCAGGGCCCTTGCCCGGCCATCTCGTTCGACGAGGCGGATCGCGCCGATCCGGTCGACCGCCTCAACGCCGGCAGCACCGGCCTCCGCCCGCAACCGGTCGCCGAGCGCGCCCATGTCGACACCGACGACCGGGTTGTCGTGCACGACCACGCCCGGCTCGTCGAACAGTGTTCTGAGGTGAATGCGGGAGCCGCCACGGACCCGCTCCGCACCTGACGGGCGGGCGACCCCGGCGGCGTCGAACTGCCACTCGACCACTCCGTTCGACCAGTGTGCGCCACCCCGGTCGAGCTCCCGGCGCTCCAGCAGGAGCACGGACAGCCCGGATCGTGCCAGTCGTGCTGCGACGTTCGCACCGGCCGTACCGGCACCCACCACCGCCACGTCACCCGACCATCTCCGCATCCTCGGCAACGTAGTTGGATCGCGATGCTTCTCGAATCGTGGAGACTGGTCCCATGGCAACAGCCGTCGTCGTCGGGAGCGGACCGAACGGTCTCGCCGCCGCTGTCACGTTGGCCGAGGCCGGGGTGTCCGTGCGCGTCCTGGAGGCGCAGGACGCGCCGGGCGGTGGCGCTCGCTCGTCCGAGCGGACGCTGCCCGGCCTCCTCCACGACGACTGCTCGGGGTTCCACCCGATGGGAGCGGCGTCCCCGTTCTTCCGGGGACAGGACCTGGCCCGCTACGGGCTCCGCTGGCGCTGGCCCGAGATCCAACTGGCGCACCCGCTCGACGGCGGCCGGGCCGCGTTGTTGTGGCGTGATCTGGGACGGACCGTCGAAGGCCTCGGCCCCGACGGTCGACGCTGGTCCGAGACGATCGGCTGGACGAGCCGACGGTTCGACCGGATCGCTGAAGAGGTCCTCCGACCGATCATCCACCTTCCCCGTCACCCGTTCGCGCTCGCACGCTTCGGGTCGATGGCGGTCACGCCCGCGTCCGTCCTCGCTCGGGCGTTCCGCACCGAAGCGGCGAAGGCTCTCTTCGGGGGTGTCGCTGCCCATTCGTTCTCACGGCTGACGACACCGTTCTCCTCGGCCGTCGGCGTCATGCTCGCTGCGGCCGGTCACGCCGTCGGCTGGCCGGTCGCGGAGGGTGGCACCCAGGCGATCACCGACGCTCTCGTGGCCAGGCTCGCCGATCTCGGTGGCCACGTGGAGACGTCCGCTGTGGTCACGAGGATCGACGACCTCCGAGGAGCGGATCTGGTCCTGCTCGACACCACGCCGATGGCAGCGGCGACGATCCTGCGTGGACGCCTGCCGTCGCGGGTCGCTCGTTCCTATCGGCGATTCCGACAGGGACCTGCCGCCTACAAGCTGGACCTCGCGGTGGAAGGCCCGATCCCGTGGAGTTGCGAGGACGTCGGTCGAGCCGGGACCGTCCACCTGGGGGGCAGGTTCGAGGAGATGGTTGCCGCCGAGGACGACATGGCGAACGGCCGGATGCCGGAGCGGCCGTTCTGCCTGCTCGGCCAGCAGTACGTCGCCGATCCGTCCAGGTCGGCGAGTGGCCTGAATCCCGTGTACCTGTATGCGCATGTCCCCCACGGACACGGGGCCGACGTGACCGATCTCCTGTTGGACCAGGTCGAGCGGTTCGCCCCGGGTTTCCGTGCCCGGGTGCGTCACGTGGTCGCCACCGGACCGGCCGGGCTCCACTCCGCCAACGCCAACTACGTGGGCGGCGACATCGCCGGCGGCGCCAGCGACGGACTACAGGTGCTGTTCCGGCCGCGGATCGCGCTCGACCCCTATTCGACCGGTGTGGACGGTGTGTACCTCTGTTCGGCCAGCACTCCACCGGGAGCAGGCGTCCACGGAATGGGTGGCTACAACGCCGCCGTTCGGGCGCTCGCTGGAATCGGCCTCCGACCGCACCGCTGATCCCGTCACGGTGCCGGGTTCTCCCGATCCGCAACCGCCGCATCGAGGTCGAATCCACCGCCCGGTGGACCGTCAGATCCAGGCGACGAGACGATCCCGGGCCAGTTCCGGTCGTTGCTGGAGGTAGTCGACGACCATCGTGACGTGGTTCTCCATGACCCGTCTCGCCACTCGGGGGTGACCGCTGCGCACAGCCCTGGCCAGCTCGACGTGATCGTGGAACACCTCGTTCATCGGTGTGGTCGGGTCGCCGGCGACGACGGCGTGATGGGAGACGATCTGGCCGAAGAGCTGCATCGTGATCTCCAGCACGGTGTTACCGGCGAGGGCAGCCAGCGCGGCGTGGAACTGAGCCTGGGTGCCCATCGAGGACTCCTCCGTGACGGGACCGTCACCGGTGAACGGTGCCATCGCCTCGGCCCTCGTGGCTGCGTCGGGGTGACGCGCAGCCAGTTCGGCGACGAGAACCTCGGCCGCGCTCCAGGCGTCGTAGAGCTCCCCGTAGGTGGCACCGGCCATCTGGAAGAACATCGACGCCATCCGGCCGAACGCCGCCGGATCGACGGTGCCGACCATCGGCCCGCCGCCAGGGCCGCGCCTGATCGTTATAAACCCCTGGACCTCGAGCAGGCGAAGGTCCTCCCGCAGCGACTCCCTGCTGACGTCGTAGGTCGCCATCATCGACGCCTCCGGCGGAAGGGACGATCCCGTGCCGAGCCCGCTGTCCACGATCTCCTGGAGGATCTGACGCGCCACGACCTCCGCTGTCTTGAGAGGACGCACTACACCCGCGTGCACGTCGAGCGAGATGAGGGGACGGCTCGCCATCGACGGGATGCTAGGGCGGGTACCGCGTGTCGTGGACGGCTCAGAGGCCGTCGAGAAACAGGTGGTACGCCGCGTTGTCGTTCTCGTCCCACCACTGGAATCCCAGGCTGTCCACATAGGCCAGGAACCTCGGTCTGTCTGCTTCGGGGACCTGGATCCCGACGAGAACGCGACCGTGGTCGGCGCCGTGGTTGCGGTAGTGGAACAGCGAGATGTTCCAGTCCATCTGGAGACCGTCGAGGAAATCGAGCAGCGCACCGGGACGTTCCGGGAACTCGAAGCGGTAGAGGACCTCGTCGCGCAGACCGTCCGCCCTGCCGCCGACCATGTAGCGCACGTGGAGCTTCGCCAGTTCGTTGTCCGTCAGGTCGACGACGGTGAGGCCCGCCGCGGTCAGGTCGGCTCCGATCTGGCGCCGTTCGGCTTCACCACCGGCGAGTTGGACACCGACGAACACCACGGCGCGCTCGGCCGCCACGTACCGGTAGTTGAACTCGGTGATCTGTCTCCCGCCGAGCAGCCTGACGAACGCCCGGTAGCTGCCCGGCCGTTCGGGGATCTGAACCGCGTAGACGGCCTCGGCACCCTCACCGATCTCGGCGCGCTCCGCCACGTGGCGGAGACGATCGAAGTTGGTGTTCGCCCCCGAGTCGATCGCGATGTACGGGCCTGGCGGGGCCGTCCCTCGTTCGACGTCACGCCGGAGCCCGGCGAGGGCGAGCGCCCCGGACGGTTCCGCTATCGAGCGGGTGTCGTCGAAGATGTCCTTGATCGC
>JAGQSN010000270.1 GCA_020439555.1 Acidimicrobiales bacterium
AGGCGGGTGTAGTCCTCGAAGCTCGCGTCGCTGCGGCCGCTCACCTGCCACATGCCGGTGATCCCCGGTTTGACCCGCAGCCGCTGAACGAGAAGCGCGTCCCACTGCTCGGTTTCGTGGGGTAGGGCCGGACGGGGGCCGACCATGCTCATGTCGCCGCGGAGCACGTTCCAGAGCTGGGGCAACTCGTCGATCGAGGTCGCCCGCAGGAAGCGTCCTACCCTCGTCACCCGTGGGTCGTCAGCCATCTTGAACAGCGGACCGTCGGCCTCGTTGTGTTCGAGCAACTCCGCCAGGCGTTCCTCGGCGTCGACCACCATCGTGCGCAGCTTCAGGACACGGAACGGTTCGGAGTCCTGTCCGACGCGAACCTGCTTGAACAGAACCGGGCCCTTCGAGTCGAGCTTCACGGCGATCGCCGAGGCGATCAGGATCGGCGAGGTGACGACGATGCCGATCGAAGCCGTGGCGATGTCGAACGCTCGCTTGGCGACGGCCCGCCAGCCTCCGCGGGTCACCGGCTCGACGTACACGACCGGGAACCGTCCGAGCGGGCGGACGGTGAGCCGTTGCGAGGAGATGTCGCGCAGGGTCGACGAGAGTTCGACGTGCACGCCCTGATCGAGCAGGTCACGTGCGAGCCGGTTGGTGACGGCGCTCTCCACCGCGCTCGACGCGATGATGACGCTGGTGTTGGGGAACTCCCTCAGGACGTTCGGGAGGTCGGACAACCCGCCGAGGAGGGGGACGCCCGGCACCGGTTCCTTGCGTGGCGCGTGATCGTCGACGAAGCCGATGACCTGGTATCCGAGCCACGGCTCCGTCTGGAGCATCGCCGCTATGTCGCGGCCTTCGGGGTTGGCACCGGCGATCACGACCCGGCGCACCATGTGGCCGCCGCTGCGCAGGCGCAGGAAGAGTCGCCGAGCGATCTCGCGCTCGATCGTGATGAGTACGCAGGCGGTGATCGCCAGGACCACCACGCTGCCGCGGCGGAGGAGGACGTTCGCTGCGTTCGCCGCCACTGTTACGGCGACGGTCCCGAGAACGGACGCGTTCACGATGCGGCGGAACTCGTCGATCCGTCGACCGATGAATCGGGTGTTGTACAGGCGCTGGTTGGCGAACAGTGCCAGCCAGATCGGCAAGGTGGCGATGGTCGCCCAGAAGAGGTGCTCGGCGGACCCGCGGTCGTCGATGAACTCGCTGAAGACGAAGGCGGACATCGCTGCGGTGGCGACGAGCGTCAGGGCGTCCGCGACGACGAGAAGGACCTTCGCCCGGGAGGAGTTCGACTTGGGCATCCTCGTCGATTCCACCACGGCGGAGGTGACCCCGTTCCGGGGCTCCGTCGGGGCTTCCCCTATGTCCAATCCTTCCTCGCCACGCACAGTCACTCACAGTAGTGGATCGATGGGCGAATGTCACGCATTGTGACCCATGACTTTCGTTTCCCGTAGGCTGCGCCGCCATGGCCAAGACGAGGCGTACCAAGCGACGCCGCCTCCTGCTTGTCGGCGCTGTGCTGGTCCTGGGCTGGATCGTCCTGGCCTCGTGGCGGCTGATGACCGTGCGCAACGACCTGGAGGAGGGCGGCGCGGCTCTTCGTTCGGTCAGACGTGACGCGACGGTCGAGTCCCTGCTGGAACCGTCGACCACCGATTCTCTGGACCGGGCGCGGGTACGTTTCGCGGCCGCCAGGTCGGGTCTGCGGAGCGTGGTCGTATCCCCACTTCGGATGCTGCCGGTCATCGGGCGTCAGGTGCGCGCGGCGGACAAGGTCGAGTCGACCGCCCGGGGAGCGATCGGAATCGCCGATGACGCCGTGACCGAGCTGCGCGAACTGCGGGACCGGGGTTCAGTCACCGGTCCCGGGCGCGTCGAACTGGTGCGGGACTTGAACAAGGTCGTCGTCGGGGCGCGTCGCCGCTTGGCGACATTGGATCCGGGATCCTCCGATGCTCTGATTCGATCGCTGCACGACGCGGTCGAGGATCTACGCAAGGAGCGCGACGACGCCCTGGAGGGATTGGACCGTGCTGATCGCACGACGACAGCGGTGGCGGACCTGTTGGAGGGGCCGGGCAAGTACCTCCTGTTCGGTGCGAACAACGCCGAGATGCGGATCGGCTCCGGCATGTTCCTTTCGGCTGCGCCGTTGCTGGTTCGGGACGGCACGCTCGTGCTTGGCGACGTCCGGCCGGTTGCCGAGTTGGTGTTGCCGAAGGGGAGCGTCCCCGTGGACGGGGACATCGCCCGAAACTGGCCATGGCTGGACCCCGGTAGGGACCCACGCCAGTTGGCGCTGACACCGGACTTCCCACAGAGCGCCGCAGTCGCCCGGCGCTGGTGGAGTCGCGTCCCGGGAGGCGCCGACGTCGACGGTGTGATCTCGGTCGACGTGGCGGCGGTTCGCGAACTTCTGCGGGTGGTCGGGCCGGTCAAGGTGGACGGCACCCGCTACGACGCGAAGAACGTCGCCGGTCAGTTGCTGCGCGGGCAGTACAGGACGGCGAAGGCCGGTACGGCGGGAACCGAGGAGCGTCGCGACCGGCTGGGTGAGGTCGCGCGCGCGGTGTTCGCGAAGGTCGAGTCCGGAGGCTGGAAGGTCGACGCACTCGCTTCGACGCTCGTCGAACTCGCGCAGCGGCGCCACCTCCTCGTCTGGTCGTCGGACCCGGCCGTCGAAAGGACGTGGTTGGACGTCGGCGTGGGTGGAGGGATCGGGCCGGACACCCTGTCGGTCGGATTGGCCAACCGCGGCGGGGAGAAGTTGGATCCGTTCATCCGCACCACGGCGACGGTGACTACCTCGGGTGGAAAGCTCCGCCTCGAATACCTCGTTCGAAACGACGCGCCGGCGACCGGTCCCCGCTATCAGGTGGGCCCCAACGTCGCAGGGATGGTGGCGGGGGAGCATCGCGGAATCGTCGTGGTGAACCTCCCTGCAGGTACGACGGATGTGACCATCCACGGTGCCCGGGAGATCCTCCGCTCCGCCGATGGACCGACCGCCGTCGTGGCCGCGGAACTGTCACTCGCGCGCGGCAAGGAACTCACTGTCAGCGTCGAGGCGACATTGCCACGTGACCTGCAACGACTGGTCCTCGAACCGGCCGCGCGGATGCCAGGAACGGCGTGGATCGTCGACGGTCACCGCTTTGCGGTCGATCGACGTCGCAGCGTGAGGGTGGATCGCTGACACCGTCCGAACTGTGTTCGGTCAACACCAGTCTCTGCTACGGACGGTAGTAATGGTTCCAGTTCTGCCACGGAGCGTGTTGACGGTGGCCGTCGACTGAAGTAGCATTCGAGCCATGACCGCACGCCGTTCGCTTCTCCTGGCCCTGGCAATCGTCGTTGCCACCTTCGCCGCATTCGCATCACCCGCGAGCGCAGCCGAGAACCCCGACTACACCTCCAACCCGCCCACCGAGCGGGTCGATCCCGTGGTCAGCCCCGCCTCCGTCCGTCGTGCGCCGGCGGCGCCTGCGGTCCTGAACAGCCGGCAGACCCTTGCCATCACCGGCAGCGACGTCGCCGGGTTCGCCGTGATCGGCACGATCCTGCTCGGCACCGGTGCGGCGCTGCTGCTCGTGCGCCGTCGGGTCGCCGCCTGATCGATCTCTCCCCGCCGGTCACCGGCGCTCAGCGGCGCCGGTGACCGAACAGGGGTTCCACCACCTGGCGGAACGCGGCGATCGTCTCGTCGACCTGCCCGCCGTCGGGCGGGATTCGAAAGGTCTTCGGGTCGCTCATCGCCTGGTCGAGGAGTGAAGCGAGTTCGGCCTCGGTCGTGGCAGTGGATACCAGGTCCCGTTCGACCATCCAGGCAGTGAAGCGGACCTGGTGGTCGTCGACGTGCTCTCCCAGCGATCCGTGCCGCGGGACCACGATCGGCCGGTGGCCGCGTGCACGGGCGTCCATGATCGTGGCCGGTCCACCCTGGGCGACGACGACGTCCGCGTCTGCCATGGCCCCGGTCAACTCGTCGTAGCCGAGCAGGTCGACCGAACGAGCGTGCCGGGTGGGTGCCGTCACACCTCTCTGGACGAGCACCGGTACGTCCGGGTTCGCTGCGGCCCAGCGATCCACCCACCCCACGAGGCGGTCGAACGGGTGGTAGTCGGTGCCGACGGCCACCACGACCCGGGGGGCCGGCTCGCCGCTCACAGGAGCGGTCCGATCACGACGCTGCCCTTGTAGAGCGGCTGTTGCTCGGGCCACTGCACGCAGAACCGGGTACTGAACGGACGGCACAGCCGTCCCGTGAGCGTCGCGGAGTCGATCCTGTCGAACACCTCCACGTACACCGTCGGGATGCGCATCAGCTTCGCGAACACGAAGAACGGGAAGGCGATCGCAGCACCTGTCGACACGACCACGTCCGGGCGGATGCGTCGCAGCTCGCGGACCGCCAGGCGCTGGTTGCGGAGAAGGTTCGGGACGTTCCGGGTCGTCGGGTGATGGCCCCAGACGACGGGCTCGTCCGCCAGCAGCGACACCGCGTCCGGGGTGTCGAAGGTGACCCAGGTGCGGTCCAGGTCCCGCCACCATGGTTCGAGCCGGATCAGTTGGGCGAGGTGACCGCCGGAGGACCCCACGAGCAGCACGTGGGGCCTGTTTCGCTCTGTCGAGGGCATCCTTGGACCGTAGCCAACCGGTGCCCCGGGAAGTGGCCTGCCGGTGCCCCCGCTCCGTACCCTCGTGCGGTGCCACGTCCGTCCTGCCCCCCGAGCAACCGATCCGTCGGGGACCGGTCCGTCCGGTGATCCGTCTCGACGGTGCGACCTTCCTGCTCCAGTGGGCCGTGGGAGGGCTGTTCTTCACGTGGGTGACGACTCGGCGTCGCGAAGTCGGACTCGGCTACGGCTGGGTGATGCGGATCACCTTCATGGTGTTCACGCTCGGTGCCCTGGTCGTGAGCCGCATCGTCGGCCCGGTTCCGGTGCGTGACGTTGCCGCTCTGGGGGTGCTGCTCGCCGCTGGCGCCGCCCTGGCGGTTTCGGTCCAGCGTCGTTCGGCGGGTGTCGCCGGACAACGCGAGGTGATCGAGAGGCGCTCGGCCCGGGTGGCCGCCATGACCGGGATCGACAGGGAGGAGCAGCGCTTCGACAAGGACGCGCCCGAGTTCCCTCCGGTACTCGATCTCGTGGCCCCGGCGATCGGCCTGGTCGGTCTCGTCGCGGCGGGTATCGACGCCGGATCCCCGGCCTGGCTGTCGGTGCTCCGGGTCGTCGTGGGTGCACTGTTCCTCGGCGCGATCACCGACGCGATGCTCCTCGGGCACTGGTATCTCGTGCAGCCCGGACTCTCCCGTGCGCCGCTCCTCGATCTCGTCCGTTGGACCGGCGTCATGTGGCCGCTGGAGGCGGCTGTGATGCTGATCCCGGTGGGAATGGTGTCGGTCCTGAACGGTTCGATCGACGACCACTACGGCGGGATCCTCGGCTGGATGTGGCTCACCTGCGCGATCACGACCATCGTGCTCATCGGCGTCACCCGGGCCGCACTCAAGGAACGTCAGTACTCCGCCGTCATGGCCGCGACCGGGCTGCTCTACCTGGCGATCCTCACCGCTTTCGGAATGGACCTCGTCGCCCGCGCCGTCCTGTCCTGAGCGTTATCCGCGGCGCCCGGGCGCCGATTCCGCGAAGCTGTCGGGATGGCACGTCCGATCTGGACCGGCGCGGTGAGCTTCGGTCTCGTGAGCATCCCGGTGAAGCTGTATTCGGCGACCCAGGATCGCTCCGTCCGCTTCCACCAGATCGACGGACGGACCGGCAGCCGTGTGCGCCAGAAGCGGGTGTCGGAGGCCGACGGCAGCGAGGT
>JAGQSN010000023.1 GCA_020439555.1 Acidimicrobiales bacterium
CCGCTGTTGGCGAGCAGGCCGGCGGCCAGTCCGGTCACGACGGCCACGGCGATCGTGCGGTTGCGGTCCGCCTGACCGGCTTCACCCTCCACCTCGTCGGCGGCAACGGTGAGCAGACGCACACCGAGTCCGATGATGATGACCTCGGTGACTGTGACGAGGGCCGAGGCGTCGATCCACCGCGTGGCTACGGCACCGATGATCGTGGCCGGAATCCCAGCGATCAGCGACCACCGCAGGACCCGACGGTCGATCTGGCCGTCACGCCGGTAACGATCCGCCGCGACGAGCGCCCCCGGGACCGTCGCCGGCAGCGGCGCCGCCAAGGCGACGGCCGGAGGCACACCGACGGACAACAGGACGGGGGTTGCGATGGCCGATCCACCCTTGCCCAGCAGGCCACCGAGAAATCCGACTGCCGCACCGATCAGGACGATCACGAGGAGAGTGGAGGACATGGTCTCAGTGAACCGCCACCAGATCGAAAAGTCTAAGACACATCAATGACTGATTGAATAAGCTTCCCTTATGGATCTTCGCCAGGCGGCGTACGTCGTCGCTGTCGTCGACGAGGGCAGCTTCACTGCGGCCGCGGCCTCGATCCCCGTCAGCCAGCCGGCCCTCTCACAGGCAATCGCCGCCCTCGAACGTGAGCTCGGCGCACCGCTCTTCCACCGGATCGGTCGACGGGTCGTGCTGACTCCCGCCGGGGAGGCGTTCGTCGGTCCGGCTCGCCAGATGCTCCGCCAGGCCGAGGTTGCCCGCAGCGTCGTCGCCAACGCGGCGGGCCTCACCTCGGGGCGGCTGGACGTCGTCGCGCTGCCCACGATGGTCGTCGAACCCCTGGTGGACCTGGTCGGGCGGTTCCGGCGCACGCACCCAGGGATCCTGGTGAGGATCGTCGAACCCGAAGGCGCCGATGCCGTACTGGATCTCGTGAGGGACGGGACCTGCGAACTGGGTCTCGGTGACGTCGTGCCCGACGACCGGCTCCTCGCCTCGGACCACCTCGGAGACCAACGCCTCCTGGCCGTCCTGCCGCCCGGCACACCGGTGACGGCCGACCACGACCTGCCGGTCTCGCGCCTGGCCGGGTTCCCCCTCATCACCGGCCCACGCGGCACCTCGACCCGGCGCCTCGTCGCCCAGGCGCTCCGTCAGGAACAACCCGACGTCGACCCACGCCTCGGCGTCGTGACCGAGCACCGCGAGGCGATCGTGCCGCTCGTCATGGCCGGTGCGGGCGCTGCGGTCCTTCCGGAACCGATCGCCCGTGCAGCGGCGGTTCTCGGTGCCGTGGTCGCTCCGCTCTCGCCCGGCATCGAACGCCCTCTCGTGCTCGTAAGGCGGACCGGTCCCCTGTCGGCCGCGGCCGCGGCGTTCCGGACCCTCGCGACCGATCGTCTCCCTGAACGCTGATCAGGCCTCGAGCGGCTTCGACGGGGTGAAGCGGACCCGCAGCTCCTTGACCCCTCCAACCAGTGGGATACCGAGCGGGTTCAGGTGCACGGGGTCGGCGACTGGCTCGATGTCGGGCATACGGGTCAGGAGCTGCCGGAACACGACCGCCAACTCCCGGCGGGCCAGGTGGGCGCCCAGGCAGAAGTGCGGCCCCGGTCCACCGAAGCCGACATGAGGGTTCGGTGCGCGGGTCACGTCGAACCGCTCCGGGTCCTCGAAGACCCTCGGGTCCCGGTTCGCGGCGCCGTAGAGCATCACGACCCTGTCGCCCGTGTCGAAGTCGTTCCCGGACAACGTCGTCGGCTCGGTGACCGTGCGCCGCATGAACGTCACCGGAGAAGCCATCCGCACGATCTCCTCGACCGCCGTGGGTGCCAAATCGTCGAGGTCCTTCTGCCACAGACGCTTCTGATCCGGGTTCCGACCGAGGAGGTGCATCCCGAGCGACGTGGCGGTCCGTGTCGTGTCGTTACCAGCCACCGCCAGGAGGATGAAGAACGGACCCAGATCCTCCGGGCCCATCACGTCGTCACCGGCGTCGACCCCGTGGATCAACTCGGTCGTCAGGTCGTCGGCCGGATTCGCGCGGCGGTGCTCGGCCACTTCCTGCATCAAACCGATCAGCGTCTGACCGGCGGAGAAAAGCCCGGTGAAGAAGTTCTCCCCGTTCAACGTGTCCGGATCACCGGAGCCGAGGATCACGTTCGTCGCGTCGAGCACGGTCGTGAACTCGCTGCGCGGGATGCCCATCATGTCGCAGATGACCAGCAGCGGGAACGGGGCCGACACCGTCTCGACGAGGTCCACCTCGCCCTGCTCGCACATCCCGTCGATCACCTCGGTGCAGATCGTCTCGACCGAGTCGAGCACCGACTGGAGACGCCGCGGCGTGAAGCTGCGCGACACGATCCCGCGCAGGCGGGCATGCCGAGGGTCGTCCATCGTGATGAACGACCCGAACAGTTCGGCCGCCTCGGGAGGCATGTCCTGGATCGCCGTTGAACCCTGACCCGAGCAGAACACCTTCGCGTTGCGGCTGATCTCGAGGATGTCAGCGTGACGAGTCGCCGCCCAGAACGGATCCTGGGCGAGGGTCAGCAGGTTCAGCACCGACCACTCGGTGAACGGTGCGGCCTCCCTGATGACGGCCAGGTCCGCAGCCCGTTCCTCGATCGTGCGGTTCCAGAACTCCGGTGCGACAAGATCGGGCAACGGTGTCGTCGTGGTGGTCATTCGGCTCCCCTTCGAGTCCGGCCGTGCACCTCGCTCACTGCTCCCGGGTGCACGTGGCTGTCGGCCAGGGTATGCATCCGTCAGGACCCGTGGAGGCGAGAACGTCGCTCTAGGGTTCGGCCATGCGCTGTGAAGTCGTCGCCATCGGGACCGAACTGCTCCTCGGACAGATCGTCGACACGAACTCCGCCTACATCGGCGAGCAACTCGCGTTGGCAGGGATCGACTCGCACTTCCAGACGAAGGTGGGTGACAACCTCGACCGCATGGTCTCGGCGTTGCGGATCGCCCTGGACCGCAGCGACGCCGTCATCGTCTGCGGGGGCCTCGGACCGACCCAGGACGACATCACCCGCGAAGCGATCGCCCAGGTGATGGGCGTCGACCTCGAACTCGACGACGACGTGGCCGCCCACATCGAATCGATCTTCAGCTCGCGCGGTCGCCGGATGCCGATGAACAACCTTCGCCAGGCCGAGGTTCCCGTCGGCGCGACGGCGATCCGCGACCCACAACCCGGAACGGCACCGGGCCTGATCTGCCCGGTCGGCGAGAAGGTCGTCTACGCCGTGCCGGGCGTGCCCCGTGAGATGCGCGAACTCATCGACGAAGCCGTACTGCCCGATCTCACCGAACGTGCCGGAGGTCGTGCAGCCATCGTCAGCCGCACGCTGCGCACCTGGGGTGACAGCGAGTCTGGCCTGGCCGAACGTCTCGCCGACCGGGTCGCTGCCCTGGACCGTGTCGGCGGCGTCACCCTCGCCTACCTGGCGAGCGGGATCGAGGGGATCAAGATCCGACTCACCGCGAAGGCGGCTTCGGTCGAGGCGGCAGAGGCCCTACTCGCCGAGGAGGAGGCACAGGTGCGGGCGGTGCTGGGTGACATCGTCTTCGGCGTCGACGACGAGACGATCGAGTTCGCGATTCTCTCCCTGCTCCGTGAACGGGGACTGACGCTCGGCCTCGCCGAGTCGCTCACCGGCGGAATGATGGGGTCGAGGATCTGCGACGTGGCCGGTGCCTCCGACGTGTTCCGCGGTTCGATCGTGTCGTACGCGTCGGACGTGAAATACGACGTGCTGGGCGTACCCGAAGGTCCGGTGGTGTCGGCCGAGGCGGCGAAGGCGATGGCCTCCGGGGCGCGTCGGGTCCTCGGCGCTGACGTCGGACTGGCCGTCACCGGCGTTGCCGGCCCGGACCCGCAGGAGGGCAAGGAACCCGGAACGGTGTTCGTCGGACTCGATCTCGGTCCGGCCGGCGGCGATCCGGGACCCGAGGCGGTCGAGTTGCTGCTCTACCGCGGCGACCGGCGTCAGACCCGGGAGTTCTCGGTCATCTCCGCGCTCAGCATCCTGCGATCCAGGCTGCTCTCCGCGCCCTGACCCTCGGCGAAGGACTCAGACGGCGTGACGGCGGGTGCGGTGTCCCAACCGGGTGGCCGCTCCCCTGCCGTCGAGCAGGTACTGGAGACCCGAGACCCACGTGAGGACGACCGCGATCCAGAGCAGGACGACTGCAACTGTGTGGTTCTCGCCGGTGATCGGGAACAGGGCCGCCGCGACGGCGAACTCCTGAACGACAGTCTTGACCTTGCCGGAGAACCGGGCGGGAACGGCCAGGCCCTGGCGTCCGAGTTGGGTGCGGTACGCGCTGATCGCGACCTCACGGACCGCGATGAGCACGACCGGCACGATCCAGAACCGTCCCGCTGCGACCAAGGCGAACAATGCCCCGAGGACGAGGACCTTGTCGGCCAGCGGGTCGAGGAACGCCCCCGAACGTGTGGTCCCGTGCCGTCGAGCCAGGTAGCCGTCGATCCCGTCGGACATGGCGAGGACCGTCCAGAAACCGGCCGCCGCCCACGACATCGGGTCCTTCACGATCATCACCAGCAGGGCCGGCGACAGGACGAGGCGACAGAACGTGATCATGTTCGCCGGGGTGAGCAGTGCCCCAGGCCCGTAGCGTTCGTCGACGCGGACGGTTCCAGGCACGTCGGTCGGTCCAGGGTTCTCGGCGTCGGGGTGCTGCACTAGGAGGCCTCGAGGTCGGGACCGAGGGAGCCGGTCACGGTGAGCGTGGCGAAGGTACCAGCCGGGAGGTGGTCGGGTACGCCAATGATGCCGTCGATCTCCGGCGCTTCACGGTGGCTACGACCTATCCCGATGCTGTCCACGAGCACTTCGACCTCGCGACCGAGCAATTCGTCACGTTTTCTTGCGGTGATCCGGTCCTGGAGCTCACGGAGCTCCGCGAGTCGTTCCGCGACGAGCGGCTCGGGGACCTGACCGTCGAGGTCGGCGGCGTAGGTCCCTTCCTCGCGCGAGAAGGCGAAGAACCCGCACCAGTCGACCTCGGCCTCCTCGACGAAGCGCAGCAGCTGGTCGTGGTCGTCCTCGGTCTCGCCCGGGTAGCCGACGATGAAGTTCGACCTGAACGCGGCGTCGGGTTCACGGGCGCGGATGTCGGCGATGCGGGCGAGGAACTTGTCGCCGTTGCCCCAGCGGCGCATCCTTCGCACCAGCGGCACGGACACGTGCTGGAGTGACAGATCGAAGTACGGGACACCGGTCTCGCAGATCGCGTCGATCAGGCCGTCGGTCAGGTCCGACGGGTACAGGTAGAGAAGGCGTGTCCTCCGCACCCGTTCCGAAACGGCGCGCACCAGCGGCACGATCGCCCGTTCGCCGACACCCTGGTCACGCCCGTAGGCAGCGAGGTCCTGGGCGACGAGCACGATCTCGGCGACTTCGAGTGCTTCTACCTCGGCGAGCACGTCATTGACCGACCGTGACCGCTGCGGGCCTCGGAAGCTCGGGATCGCGCAGAATCCGCACGCCCGGTCGCAACCTTCGGCGACCTTTACGTAAGCCCACGGCCTGGCGGACTTCGGTCGGGGCAGGTTGAGCAGATCGAAGTCTGCGACACCTTTCGGCGGGCGCCTCCCGAGGGTCACCGCGGTGGTGGTCGATCCCGACCCGCAACCGTCACCGTGCTCGTCCGTCAGGTCGTGCCCGAACCCGGCGACCAGGTCGACCTCGGGCATCGCCTCGGCGAGCTCGTCCCCGTATCGCTCGGCCAGGCATCCGGTGACCACCAATCGGGCACCGTCGGACTTGTGCTCGGCGAGTTCGAGGATCGTGTCGATCGACTCCTGCCGTGCCTCACCGATGAAAGCGCACGTGTTGACGACGAGCAGGTCCGCGTCGTCGGGGTCAGGCGTCGACATGAAGCCGTCCGCGCCCAGTCGACCGACGAGCTTCTCGGAGTCGACCTCGTTCTTCGGGCAGCCGAGCGTGACCAGGTGGTACCGGGACATGGCCCCGCGAGGCTACAGATCGATCAGTGCGCCGACCCCACTCGAACTGCGCTTCCCGCCTGAGACGCCCCTGAGTCGACCGATGCGTACGGTTCACTCATCGTCCAACCTAGGAGGGTCCCATGAGCTACTTCGACACCGATGGCGACGGCTACGCGGATGCCGTCGACCTGAACGGTGACGGGATGGTCGACGCGGTCGACCTGAACGGTGACGGGATGGTCGACGCGGTCGACGTGAACGCCGATGGCTGGGCGGACGTCGTCGACTCGAACGGCGACGGTTACTTCGAGCCGTTGATGGCCGCGCCCGGAGGTTTCGACCGCGGCGGATTCGACGGTGGTGGCGGGTTCGATCCGAGCGCGTCGATGGGTCCCGGTGGGGCATTCGACGCCGGCGGAGGCACGGGTATCGACATCAACGGCGACGGCACCGTCGACGGCTACGACACCAACGGCGACGGCTGGGTCGATGCCGTCGGTCCCGGAGCGGTGGAAGCAGCAGAAGCAAACGGCTACGTCCCCGGCGGCGGGGGCGGAGGCGGACCGTTCCCCGCCGGCCAGGCACCACCCGAGGAGCCGGGCCGCTACACCCAGAACGAGATCGACCAGGGCTACAGCAGCTACGACA
>JAGQSN010000271.1 GCA_020439555.1 Acidimicrobiales bacterium
GGGCTCGACCGGGCGAGGTGCGACAGGGTCGCCACGATCTCGGCCATGAACTCGGGCATCACCACGTCGAGCCCGTCGTCGTCGACCAGCCGAGCCTCCTGGGCGACGATCGCCATCTCGGTCTCGACGTCGAGTGGGTAGTGCGTGCGGATCTGAGCGCCGAACCGGTCCTTCAACGGCGTGATCATCCGGCCACGGTTCGTGTAGTCCTCGGGGTTGGCCGACGCGAACAGCACGACGTCCAAGGGCAGGCGGACCTTGAAGCCGCGGATCTGGACGTCACGTTCCTCCAACACGTTCAGCAGGCCGACCTGGATGCGCTCGGCCAGGTCCGGGAGCTCGTTGATCGCGAAGATCCCCCGGTTCGTGCGCGGCACCAACCCGTAGTGCAACGTCAGCTCGTCGGACAGGTAGCGGCCCTCGGCGACCTTGATCGGGTCGACCTCGCCGATCAGGTCGGCGATCGACGTGTCGGGCGTGGCCAGCTTCTCGCCGTAGCGGGCGTCACGGTGCACCCATTCGAGCGGCGTGTCGTCACCGTGCTCGGCCACGAGAGCGCGGGCGTGGTGGGAGACCGGCGCGTACGGGTCGTCGTTGATCTCGCTTCCGGCGACGATCGGCATCCACTCGTCGAGCAGGTCGGTCAGGGATCGGATCATCCTGGTCTTCGCCTGGCCTCGCTCGCCCAGGAAGATCACGTCGTGACCGGCGAGGATCGCGTTCTCCAGTTGTGGCAGGACCGTGTCCTCGTAGCCGAGCACGGCGGGCACCAGGGGCTCCCCGGCCCGGATCCGGGCGATGGCGTTGCTCCGGATCTCCTCCTTGACCGGGCGGGACACCCAGCCCGACTCGCGCAGTTGACCGATCGTTGCTGGTCGAGACGACATGGGACGCACGCTACCGGCGGCCTCCGACCGTCGCTCCGCGTCACCTCGACGCGTCCGCTGGTCTGTCGGCCCTAGCGGTGATCGTCCCAGGCGAAGGGCTGAGAACAGCCCCAGGCCGCCTCGACCTCGACCTTCTGCCGGCCCCGGTAGGCGTCGGGATGGTTGCGGCGACACTGCCAATCCGTCACCACCTGGCCCCACGTCACCTCGAAACCGACCTTCGCCCCCTCGGCCTGGTTCGGGCGGTCCGGGCTGAACACCTTCACCTGCACGACGCAGCTCAACAGTTGGAGGCAGGCGAGCGCGACCAGTAGCCGGGGGTGGTTCCGTAGGGCCAGCGCGAGCGCGACCGCACCGCACACGAGCGCGGGCAGCAGGTGCGAAACCTTCCACGGGAACCGGATGAACAACGCCTCGCTGGCCACGAAGCCGACGACGGCGAAACGAATCAACCAGGAGGATCGCCACGACCTGAGCGCACGACCGATCGACGGGATCGCCAGCAGGGCCACCACGCAGGACACCGGGCCCAACAACGCCACGTTCTTCACCGCCGAACGTCCGAGATGAACGAGTGGGGTGGCTGTATGGAAGTCGTTCTGGGCGAACGAGAAACCGTCGGACGCGAGGTAGGAAGGGATCATCAGCACGACCGCCACGACGGCGGTGATCGCTCCGACCGTGACGACTCTCCTGAAACGTGTGGCGAACTCCGGTGCCGATGCCTCGTCGTTCGATTCGCCGTCGGGCTGTCCGTCCGTCAACTCGGCGACCAGTACCGCCGCGATGAGCATGGCGGACCCGACGCGACAACCCATGGACAGGCCTGCCAGGACACCCGCAGCGACGAGCCGCCCCGACCTGAGGGCGACCGCTGACCACACCACGAATGCGAGAGCGAACAGGTAGTCGACCGCAGAAGTGGCGGCGACCACGAACCACGGGTTGGCGACCACGACCGCGATCGCCCACCTCCGATTCGGGCCGAGTCCCTCCCCCGACATGAGCCGGTCGAGACCGACGACGAACACCACCGCGGCCGCGAGCGAGGTCAGGTTCACGAGAGCCGGACCGCCGAGCCGGTCCGCGACACCCACGATCGACTCGTGCACCGGGGCACCGGGCGCCCGGGATGCCAGGTATGTGTGCTGGTCGACGATCGAACGGCCGGAGCGGAAGATGTTCGCGACGTCCAGGTCGTTACCCGGTCCGGAGAAGATCAGCGGAACGCCGGCCAGGAGCACGAGTAGCAGACCCGCCCCGATCCACCGGGCGGTACCGGGTCCGATCCGGAGGCGAGCAGGCACGACCGGCGAGTCTAGAAACCACCACCGACGCGCCCCCGACTCCGCCATTCCCCCACACGTCAGGGCCGCCTCGACTCCGCTGCGCTCCGCTCAAGGGCGGGGGTGGGACTCCGCTCAAGGGGCGGGGTGGTGTCCGATCGTTGAGCGGAGTGGAGCGTCAGCGGAACGGAGTCGAAACGTCGCCCGGTCAGGCGATCTTGGTCACCTGCGCAACGGCCGTGAGCAACCACCCGGCAGTGAACCCGACCGCCAGGAGACGGCGCGGCAACCGAATCTCGGTGCCCAACAACACGACCGTCGTCATCAGCCCCAACTCGGTGCCGGCACGCATGAAGGCGGTCGCTCCTGCCCAGAGGACCTCGCTCAGCAGGACGACGACCCCGGCGGCCGCCACCCACGCGACCCGTTCCGGCGGTGGGACCTGCGAACGGCGGAAGCACCACGCGCCGAGCACCAGGACCCCGACCAGGCCGAGTGCGAACAGCAGCCGGAACCCCTCCTCGCCGCTTCCCGGCGGGACGAGCTTCCCGACCTCCTGAACGAACCCGACCAACGGGCCCGACAGGTTGTTGTCGCCCGAGGAGGTGAGCGGCAGCGAACCGAAACGGCTGCGCTGGACCAACTGCCAGATCACGAACACCGCAAGCGGCACCGCGCCCGTGGCCAACGCCCGAACACCGCTCATCGGACCTGGTTCGCGGCCCGGCGATCGTCCGACATCGGAACCGGCGCGTTCCACCGCCGCGCGCCCGAACATGGACCAGGCGCCTGCGATGGCGAAACCGAAGGGGACGACCGCCGTCGTGTCACGGGTCAGGACGGCGGCGGTAAGGGCCGCAGCCGCGCCCAACCCTTGCCGTTTACGCGCCGCGAGCAACCCGGCCAGCACGAAAGCCGACGCCACCAACTCTGACGTGTCGAGCGACAAGGAGTAGGCGAAACCCGGCCACAGGAAGAACAGCAGGCCCCAGGCTGTGTGTCGACCCGACGTCCTGGCGAGGGCCCCGCCGAGCGCCCCCACGGCGAACGCCGCGCCCAGGTTCAGCGCGATCAACGCCCACGGCACCAGATCGGCGTCGCCGCCGCTCGCTACCCAGGCGAGCGCACCGAACCCCCACCTGGCGTTGCGGAGAGAGGGGAGGTCGTTCTCGACGCCGCCGACGATCCGTTCGGTCGACCAGGGCGACACGCCGAGTCGGTAGAAGAACTGCCCGTCGTAGGCCTGGTCGGCTGCCTGCACCGTCAGCGATGCCGGGGCCTCGTCCGCGTGGGTCCACGGCGGTCCGGCGTGCACGAGGATCGACGGGTCGCCACCGGCACGAAGCAACAACACGGCCACGAACGCCACGGCGAGCAGCAGTGCTCCCACCCCGGGAACCCACCAGCGGTCCGGGACCCTGGGGGAAGTGCCGTCCGCTCGACCGGGCGAACTTCCGCGCGACTCAGAACGTGGGGACGTCGGAGCGGTCATGTCGCTGTCCAGACGCCGAGCGACGGCCGGGGCGAGCGGTCCGCGTCCCACAGGCCCCGGCCGGGCATGCCGGGCGAATCGAAAGGCGACTCCCACCACACGCCTCGCAGGTCCATCCCCCCGTCGGAAGCGTCTCGGACGATCTCCACCACCTCCCGCACGAACTCCTCGTGGCGGGAATCGTCCCGGGCCAGCGTGCCGACGCCAGTGACGCGCACCGGCCGCTCGGGGAACGAGTCTGCGACGTGGTGGAGCGCGAGGCCGAAGCCGTGAGCCCACGGCACCCGGCCGTCCGTCTCGACCGGCAAGGTCTGCGGGTAGGGCAGCAGGGCACCATCCGCGCGCACCGCCGCCGCGCCACGGTACGTGAAGCCGATCTCGTCGAAGACCTCCCTCGCGGCAGATACATCGACCGGTGACCGGTCACCGACCGCGACGACGTCCTCGGTCATCAATCTGTGGAACGAGCCCCACAGCACCCGGTCGAGCGAAGTGGTCGCCGCTTCGGTAGCGGCGTCCGCCGGTGTCTCCGGGTCGGGGCGCGCCGGGAAGAGAGGAACGACCCAGACCGACGAACAGACGGGCTGCCCACCGCCGCGTAGGCGCCGCGCCGCGTCGACCATGGCGAGAAGGGCTCCTTCGAGCGCGACGGCGAAACCACGCCCGTCCGACACCCGGCGCGGCGGCGCGCTCCCCGTGATCCATCCCCGGTGCGCCCAGCGGTTCGGCTCGTGGAACGGGACCCACCCGTCGACGAGATCGCCGAAGAGCTCACCGACCCGTTCGACCTGCCGCGCCCAGAAGTACGACCGGGAACGGTCGTCGGAGAACCCCCGTTCGTCGTGCGCGAACCAGCCGGGCAGCGTCCCGTCGACCAGGCAGCCCCACACGGCCAGACCCGCGTCGCGTGCGGCCGTGAGAACGCGACGTAGATGCTCCACTTCGACGTCGTCGACGTGACCGTCGGAAGGTTCGATCCGCGCCCACTCCAACGGCAGACGCACCTCCGTGATGCCGCCGCGCGCCAGCAACGGGAGATCTTCGGCGAACGAGGACCGGAACCCGATGCCCCGGCGGCCGGGAGGCAGGTCTCCGGATCCGGCGTCGCCGGTTCCGGAGCCGGGAGCGGGACCGTCGAGGGAAGCGTCCGAGCTGCCGACTCCCCATCCGATCCCGTCGCTGCGCACCCCCAGATCGTGCCAGCCGCGGGCGACCCGACCGGTACCCGCGCGGTGCGCGAGCGTCCGGCATCGCCACGGGTGTGCCGGGGCAAGGCCGCGGGTTCGGTCCTAGCCTGACCGCCAGTGGCACACCGAAGCAGGTTCCGGTACTCGCGCTGGGACGGCACCCAGGTCGGATTCGACCTCGACGCAGACGCCGTCCTCGCGGAGATCAACGACGACATCCTCTACCACGGGGACCTCAACGCGGCGCTCCGACGGATGCTCCAGTCGGGCTTCGCGGACCGCAACGGCGAACGCGTCAAGGGGATGCGCGAGCTTCTCGAACAGCTTCGCCAGGCCCGTCGGGACCGCCTCGAGCAGTACGACCTCGGAGGCGTCTACGACGACATCGCGCAGCGACTCCGCGAGGTCGTCGACATGGAGAGGGCCGCGCTGGACGACCTGGCGGCCGAGGCCGCAGCGTCCGGGGACGCCCGTCGCAAGGAGGTGACCGACGAGGCGGTGGCGGAGCGTCGCATGCAGCTCGACCTGCTCCCACCCGACCTGGCGGGGATGGTCCGCGAACTCGGCGAGAACTACGACTTCACGTCCAGTGAAGCCCGCGAGCGCTTCGAGGAACTGACCGATCAGCTACGCGAGCAGCTCGCGAAACGTTGGTTCGACCAGATGTCCAGCGCGATGAGCGACGTGTCGCCAGAGGCCATGGCGCGGATGAAGGACATGCTCGCCGAGCTGAACCAGATGCTCCAGGAACGGGCCGCCGGCCGGGAACCGGACTTCGCAGGGTTCATGGAGCGCTACGGCGACATGTTCCCGGAGAACCCGCAGAACCTCGACGAGCTGCTGGAGGCGATGGCCCGACGGATGGCGGCCATGCAGTCGATGCTCAACTCGATGACGCCCGAGCAGCGCGCCCAGCTCCAGGCGCTCAGTGACCAGCTCTTGGAGGACCTCGATCTGCGCTGGCAGTTCGACCAGCTCTCGGAGAACCTGCGCCTGGCGTTCCCGAACCTTCCGTGGAACCGTCGCTACGACTTCGAAGGGCGCGACCCGCTCGGCTTCGCGGACGCCGCCCAGATCATGAACGAGCTCGGTGACCTCGACCAGATCGAGTCGATGATGCGAGACGCCGCCAGCCCCGGGGCGCTCGCCGAGGTCGACCTGGATCGGGTCCGGGATCTCGTAGGCCCCGAGGCGGCCCAGAGCCTCGAACGGATGGCGGAGTTGGCGCGCATGCTCGAAGAGGCGGGACTGATCGAGAACAGGGAGGGCCGCTACGAACTCACCCCGGCGGGCCTCCGTAGGGTCGGCCGCCACGCACTCGACGACCTGTTCTCGAAGATGGCCCGCGACAAGTTCGGCCAGCACGAACTGGTCCGCCGCGGTCTCGGTCACGAACGGTCGATGGAGACCAAGCCCTACGAGTTCGGCGACCCGTTCAACCTCCACATCGAACGCACCATCCGCAACGCCGTGGCACGCACCGGCGGTGGCACACCGGTGCGGCTCAGCCCGGACGACTTCGAGATCGAACAGACCGAACAGACCGTCCGTTCGGCGACCGTGCTGATGCTCGACCTGTCCCTCTCGATGCCGATGCGGGACAACTTCCTGCCCGCCAAGAAGGTCGCGATGGCGTTGCACTCGCTGATCTCGAGCCGGTTCCCGCGCGACTACCTGGGCCTCGTCGGCTTCAGCGAGATCGCCCGCACGATCGAACCCCGCGAACTACCCGAGGTCTCCTGGGACTACGTGTACGGCACGAACATGCAGCACGGCTTCCAGATCGCCCGCCGGCTGCTCGCCCGCGAGCACGGCACCAAGCAGATCATCATGATCACCGACGGCGAACCGACCGCGCACCTGACCGCCTCGGGTGAGCCGCTGTTCCACTACCCACCGATCCAGGAGACCGTCGACGCGGCGCTCCACGAGGTGTTGCGGGCGACCCGGGAGGGCATCCGGATCAACACGTTCATGCTCGACGCGACCCCGTACCTCCAACACTTCATCGAACGGTTGACCGAACTGAACAAGGGTCGAGCGTTCTTCACGACGAACGACACCCTCGGTGACTACGTGCTCGTCGACTTCCTGGAGAGCCGTCGCAACATCACCCGCCGCGGCGGGGCCGGGAGACGGGCGGGCTGAGACCGCCGAACCCGCCGAGTCGGATCAGCCCTTCTCGGCTCCGGTGGACCTTTGGCGTCCAGTGCTGGACGGCTTCCGGGTGGTGCCCGTCCTGCGGGTCGGCTTGCGGCGCGGCTTCGGTTCCGGGAGGCGTCGCTCGATGAAGTGGTCGAGTGCCTCCACGATCGCTTCGGGTTCCTCGATCGGGAGGGTGTGACCTCCGGCGGAGAACGTGATCAGTTCGCTGTCGGGGATCCGGTGGTGCATCGTCTCGGCGCAACGGGCCGGCGTGAAGACGTCGTGACCGGCCGCGACGACGAGCGTCGGGCACTTGATCTCCGGGAGGAGATCGGCAGCCGAATGGCCCCTCATGGCAGCCGCCATCCTGACGAGGACAGCGATGTCGGCCTGCTTGACGTGCAGCAGGTACGGGTGGAGGTCGGCTGCCGAAGCCTTGGGCCCGGCAGCGCGGGCCAGGCGCGCACCGAAGTGGCCGACTGACGCCGGTCCGATGGTCGCCTGCACCGGCTTGACGATCTCGGGAAGCCACTGCATCGCAGCGGCCAGGACCGGGAATCCCTTGTCGCCGAGGGACATTCCGTAGAACGTCTTGGCCGGGTTCTCGTACGTGCCGGCTATCAGGACGAGGCCGAGCGTCCTGTCGGGGATCTTCCGGTACACCTCCAGCGCCGACTGAACGCCCATCGAGTGACCCACGACGATCGCCTGCTCGAAGCCGCTGTCGTCGAGGACCGCCACGAGGTCACCGGCCACGCGTTGCATCGACAGATCGTCGAGCGTCAGGTTCTGAGCCCCTCGACCGGGCGAACGGGGGAGCCCGCTGGCCCCGTGTCCTCTCGTGTCCGGGATGATGCACGGATGACCCGCCGCTTCGAGGAGCGGCTCCATCAGGGCCCAGTAGGCGTCGCTGCACGACCACCCACTGGCGAACAACACCGGATGCGCAGGTCCGTTCTCGTTGCGGATCGTGTAGGCGATCGGTGTCCCGTCGTCCGCGGTCACCCGCCGGTCCTTCGGGAAGATGGCGTATTTGGCATCCGTACCCGGTTCAGGGCTCCACGGGAGGTCGATGCTGCCGTCGACGTGTTCGTTCAGGTCGTGCACGACCGGCCATTCTTGCGCCGGGACGGGCCGGTGGGCGGCATCGGCACCGGACGAAACGTTGCGGGTGAACACGTTTCGCCAACTTTCGCTTGCGAACCGACGCGAAAGAGACGACAATCACACCAATGTAATTCCAAGCGTGGTATGGAGCCGTCCCCTCGGAGACCGCCATGCGACTTGCAGTGACCGTTCCGGGACGATCCGGCTGGCGGGTGAAACGGAGAGAGGTCCAGATGCACGAACCCACCGAGAACGAGGTCGAGGCCAGGAGTTGGCAGGACCTTGCGAACTGCCTCGGCGTCGATCCCGACCTCTTCTTCCCGGAGCGTGGTGCATCCACGCGGGAGGCCAAGGAGGTCTGCCGTGGATGCGTCGTCCGTGAGGACTGCCTCGAGTACGCACTGACCAACGGCGAGAAGTTCGGCATCTGGGGTGGCCTGAGCGAGCGTGAACGCCGCCGCATCCGCCGCCAGCGCTCGATCGCCCGGCGTGCGGCCTTGGAAACCCAGGCCGCCGAGAGTTACGGCGCCTGACGTTCCTTCAGCCGGAACTCGATCGTCCGATCCGGCGAGAGGTCCAGCGACGACCACCGGTCCGACGGAATCCGGTCGAGAACCGCACCCGGGACGAGGCCCACGAGTTCGCAGCCCGCCACCTCGGCCAACTCGGCGACCGCGTCGGTGGCTTCGGCAGGCCCCACCTCCGACGGTTCCACGAGGTTCATCGATACCTGGACCCGGTCACCCACCTGAAGCCCGAGAGTCCGCAATCGCGCCGACCGGATCTTCGCCGCTACACGGCGAGCGAGCGTCAGGTCCGGTTCGGTGAGCCAAACGTTGAACGCGACCAGCAGTCCGCGGGCACCGGCGGCGATCGCACCGGCCGTCGAGTGCGGGGTGTTCGGTCCGACGTCGGGGAGCAGGTCCACGAACGCGCCACGGCGGACCTCGGGAAGCGTTCGCTCGGGTCCGTAGAGGAACGACGGAACGTCCAGTTCCTCGGCCGCCCAGGCGGCGAAACGATCCCGGGCGGCGACCGCGTCCGCGACCGTGGAGCCTGCCAGGGGCACGAACGGCACCACGTCCACCACGCCGATCCGAGGGTGCACACCGTCATGTGTACGAAGGTCCAGCATCGAGACGGCAGCGGTCGCCACGGTCCTGGGAGCCTCCTCGCCGACGAGGGTCAGGACGCTGCGGTTGTGGTGCGGATCCGAGTGGACGTCGAGCAGATCAACCCCGGCCGTCGCAGCTATCGCCTCGACCATCCCCCCGTCGCGTCCCTCGCTGATGTTGACCACGCACTCGAGCACGGCCCGAGCATGACAGAGCGGAACCACTTTCTCCGGGGGTGACGTGGCCCGCCACCCGAAACAGGGTTACCGTGAGGGCATGAACCTCGGACCAACCGAACTCATCATCGTCCTGGTGATCGTCCTGGTGCTGTTCGGTGGCGCCAAGCTGCCGAAGCTCGCGAAGTC
>JAGQSN010000272.1 GCA_020439555.1 Acidimicrobiales bacterium
TCGGCGCCGGCTTCATCGGGCTGGAGGTTGCCGAGAATCTGCGCCACCAGGGCGTCGAGGTGACCGTCGTCGAGGCCGCTCCCCAGGTGCTGGCCCCGCTCGATCCGGAAATGGCGATCCTGGTCGCGGACGAGTTGCAGCGCAACGGCGTCCGGGTCGAGACCGGGGTGGCGGTCGCCGAGATCCACGAGGACAAGGTCGAACTCGCCGACGGTCGGGAGCTCTCCGCCGATCTCGTCGTCGGAGCCATCGGTGTCCGGCCGGAAGTGGGCCTGGCCCGTTCGGCAGGTCTGGAGATCGGCCCACTCGGTGGCCTCGTCGTCGATTCGGTGAACCGCACGAGCGATCCGGCCATCTACGCGGTCGGGGACGCCGTGGAGAAGACCGACGCGATCTCGCGTGCCTCGTCGCTGATCGCATTGGCGAACATCGCCAACCGACAAGGGCGACGCGTCGCCGACCACATCGCCGGGCGTGATGTCCCAGAGGTGCCGTCCCTCGGAACTGCGATCGTGAAGGTGTTCGATGTCGTGGCGGCGAGCGTCGGTTGGAACGAACGTCGCCTCCGGGAGGCAGGCAGACCGTTCAGGGCGATCCACTCCCATCCCTTCAGCCACGCGACGTACTACCCGGGGGCGGAACGCATGGCGCTCAAGCTCATCTTCGACCCGGACACGGGCGAGGTGCTCGGTGCCCAAGCGGTCGGTGGCGACGGGGTCGACAAGCGGATCGATGTGATCGCGACCGCCATGGCCGGAGGGATCACTGCTTCCGGCCTCGCCGATCTCGAGTTGGCGTATGCGCCGCCGTTCTCGTCTGCCAAGGACCCTGTCAACCTCCTCGGGTACATGGCGGAGAACGTCCTCAGCGGGGACTGCGACGTCGTCGATGCGAGTGAAGTGGACGGCCTCGTGGCCGATGGTTGGGTCCTCCTCGACGTCCGCACCGCCGCGGAACACGAGGAGAGACCCGTAGAGGGTTCCGTGAACGTCGCCCTGGACGACATCCGTGACGGTGTCGACGAACTGAGGGACGAGAACCTCCTGGTGTTCTGCGAGGTCGGCCAGCGCGGTCACTCGGCAACGGCTCTACTGCGCGAACTCGGGTTCGTCGCCAGGAACCTCGACGGTGGCTACCAGACGCTCCACTCGTACCGGAGGTCGAACAGCCGCCGATAGCGCCCGCCGGTCGAGCGGCTCATGTCCGGCTCACCAGTTCGTGACGATCGTCACCTTCAGGCGGGTCCCTGGTGCTCCGATGTTCATCTGCAGCGAAGCTCTGCGGCGATTTCCCGATTGTCGAATCCATTCAGTTTGACTGTATGGTGCCGAAAGTGTGTGAACGGGGGCCGATAGTCAGGCTCGGCCAGCTGTAGAGGAGGTGCTCGTGGACAGCGTCTATGGCGATGGCGCCTGGTTCGCGAGCGCGCTCCAGAACGCCGGCGACATGGTGATCGTCGTCTCCACGGACACGACGATTCTCTGGGGCAACCGTGCAGTCGAGGACATTCTCGGCTGGAAGGTGGACGAGATGATCGGCCGCTCGTTCGTCGAGGTCGTCCACCCCGACGATCTGAATCGCGCTGCGGAGGTCGTGGCGCTGCTGGCCGATCGCGCGTTCGAACGGGACGTGATCAGGCCCGCCCTCTACCGGCTGCGCCACGCCGATGGTTCCTGGATGACGATCGAGGTCAACTCGGCCACGGTGCCCTCTGCGAGCGGAGAACTTCTCCTGATCTGCCGCTTCACCGGTGACCTGGTGTTCGGCGCCGAGTTGATGGAGGCGATCACCCGGGGCGCCCCGTTCGAGGAGCAGGTGGCGATCACCATGGAACTGGGTAGCTGGCGCTACCCGGACGAAGGCCATGCGATCGTCTACCGAGGTGCTGACGGTTACGTCGCCACCGCTGGGCCTTCCGTACCCGTCGAGGTCCTCGACGTCGATGCGGACCTGTCGGTCTGGCGACGCGCGATCGAACTCGACCAGATCGTCAAGATCGACGACCTCCGCGACCGCGATGCCAGGACAGGTCTCATCTCCGACGCGCACGCCGAAGCAGCTCTCGCCGCCGGGTTCGTCGGATGCCTGGCGATGCCGGTCGAGGACCCCGGCTACGGCGACAACGCCGCGATCCTGGTCTGGGCCAGACCGGGCGGGCCGACGCTGACCGGTCATCGCTACGCCGTGGCGACCATGGCGCAGTGCCTCACGCTCGTGCTGCAACAGCGCGCGCAACTCATCCAACTGGAACAGATGGCGTACACGGACCCGCTGACCGGGATCTGCTCGCGCCGACGGTTCCTCGAGGAGCTGGACCAGGCGGATGCCGACTGGGACGAGTGCCGTCACGCGGTCCTCTACGTCGACCTCGACGGCTTCAAGCAGGTGAACGACCGGTTCGGACACACCGTGGGAGACCAGGTCCTGGCAGTGACGGCAGGGCGGGTGGCCGCTGTGCTCCCTTCGGGAGCGGTCGTGGGCAGGCTCGGAGGCGACGAGTTCGGCGTCCTCTGCCCACGGGGTACCTCCGTGGGTGATGTGGAGAAGCTCGCCGCGCGTATCGGTGAGGTGATCGCCGAGCCGATCCACCACGAGTTCGGTGAGACGGTCATCGGCGGGACCGTCGGGTGGTGCATCGGCGATTCGGGGGTATCGGCGTCCAAGGTCCTCGACCTGGCCGACCGTTCCCTCCTCGACGCCCGCGCGAAGCGGAACCGGCCTGCGCCGTCGGCGTAGCGGGCGGGCCCAGCGAACTGGGTCGCCCTTTTCGGCTGCTGGGACTACGGTGGGTGCTCCAACGAGAACGTGTTCCAGTTTTGGAGGCACAAATGAGAGTGAAGGTCGACTACGACCTGTGCGAGAGCAACGCGGTCTGCATGGGAATCGCCCCTGAGGTGTTCGAGGTGCGCGACGACGACTTCCTCTACATCCTCCAGGAGGAGCCGCCGGCGGAGCTGCACGAGCGGGTTCGTGAGGCCGTTGCCCGCTGCCCCAAGCAAGCGATCTCGGTCGAGGAGTAGCGCTGGAGCGGATCGTTGTCGTCGGAGCCTCCCTCGCCGGGCTCCGAGCGACGGAGACACTTCGATCCGAGGGTTTCGAGGGCAGGATCACCCTGGTCGGTGCCGAACCGCATCGGCCCTATGACAGGCCTCCTCTCTCCAAACAGGTGCTCACCGGTGAGTGGGGCATCGACCGCATCGGGCTACCCGCCGCGGCCGACGACAGGCTCGGCGTCGAATGGGAACTGGGAGTCGCCGCGGCGGGCCTCGACGTCGCGGCCCGGTCGCTGTCGCTCGCTGACGGTCGCAGCCTGGCCTATGACGGACTCATAGTCGCCACTGGGGCCTCGCCGCGCCGGCTCCCCGGAACCGACGGACTCTCCGGAGTACACACGTTGCGCACTGTCGACGACGTCCTGGCGATCCGTCGAGAGCTGGATGCCGGGGCGCGGCGGGTCGTAGTCGTCGGTGCCGGCTTCATCGGTGCCGAGGTCGCGGCTTCCTGTCGAACTTTGGGGCTCGACGTCACGATCGTCGAGCCGCTACCTCAACCATTGGCGAGGGTCCTGGGCGACCGGGTCGGTTCGGTGATCGCCTCGCTGCACCGGACGAACGGGGTCGACGTTCGCCTCGGCATCGGAGTCGACGCGGTCGAAGGCGAGGGAAGTGTCGAACGCGTGGTGCTGACGGACGGGTCCTCGGTGGACGCGGATCTGGTCGTCGTCGGTATCGGAGTCGTTCCCAATACGAGCTGGCTCGAAGGCAGCGGCCTCACCGTGGACAACGGTGTGCTGTGCGACGAGACGACCCTTGCGGCTCCCGGGGTGGTGGCGGCAGGTGACGTTGCCCGTTGGCCGAACAGGCTGTTCGACGAGGTGATGCGGGTCGAGCATTGGGAAAACGCGCTCGACATGGCCGCGCACGCAGCGCGGCGACTTCTCGCCGAGGGGCGAGGTGAGGACCCGTCCGGCTACGTCTACAGCCCGGTGCCCTGGTTCTGGAGCGACCAGTACGACCGCAAGCTTCAACTCGCGGGACGCCCACGGCCGACCGACGATCTGGTGGTCGTGGCCGGAGGCTTGGACGAGGAGCGGTTCTGCGCCTGCTACGGACGTGACGGGCGGGCGACGGCGGTGATCGCCGTGAACATGGCCGGACGAGTCGTCCGCTACCGGCGGGCATTGGCCGACGGCCTCTCCTGGGAGCAGGTGCTCGCTGACGCTGCGGGCACCTGATCCCGTCCCGGATCCCGCCCGAGCGGACGTCGACGGTGACGGTCCGTCAGCCTCGCGGGGCACCCGGCTACGGTGCCTGAAACGTCGGCGACGGAAGGACCAAGGGTGACCACGACGATCCTGGCGGCCGTCACGGGAGCGTTCATGCTCGGGGACTGGTGGGCGACCTGGGCGAAGCGCCAGAACGTGCGAACGGTCACCAAGCCGGCCGCGCTTCTCTTCCTGATCGTGGTGGCAGTCGCCATCGAACCCTTCGTCTACACGATCCGTACCTGGATGGTGATCGGGCTGGCGCTCTCCCTGATCGGGGACGTGTTCCTACTGGGCGACAGTAAGGCGACGTTCATCGGCGGCCTGGTGTCGTTCCTGCTCGGACACGTCGTGTACGTGGTCGCCATGCAACAGGCTCCACGCTCTGTTCCGTGGACGATCGTCGGCCTCGTCCTCGTTGCTGTGGCGATCGGTACCGTCGGACGCAGGATCGTCAGCGGGGTCGGGGCATCGGGCAACCGTGAACTGGTGCCGGCCGTCATCGCATACCTGGTCGTCATATCCGCGATGGTGGTGAGCGCGTTCGGGACCGCCGCGCCCTGGGCGATCATCGGGGCCGGGTTGTTCTATGCGTCGGATGCGACGCTCGCCTGGAACCGCTTCATCGAGGAGCGGCGTTTCGGCCCGCTGGCGGTGATGGTCACCTACCACCTGGGTCAGGCCGGCCTCGTCGCCTGGTTGGTGACCGGCTGAGCCGACTGGTCCGCAGCGTCCGCCAGGTCCTCGGTCAGGCGGACGGCCAGGCGATCTCGAAACAGCGCGAGTCCAGGGGGCCAGGACCGATGAACCGCCAGGCGCCGAACGCGGCACGGCGGGTCCGGTCCGTCCACGCCATCACGTCGGGGCGAGCGGTCCGGCGGACCATCTGACGCACGCCGCCTTCGTGCACCGTGTACCCGGCCCACACCCCCGGGTAGTCCTTCGTGGAACCGACCTGGGTGGTCGTCACCCCGGCATGTTCCCAACGACGATGTCGGTGCGTGTGACCGCTCGACACGAGAGTCCGCGGGTGCAGGTCCGCTATCCGTTCCAGCAGATCGAGCGCCACCCGGTGCGAAACCCCTCGGGGCCAACCTTCCTGCCCGTACCAGTCGTGCAACTGGTGGTGGATGAACAGAAGGACGGTCACGCCCTGATCGGTTTCGGAAAGTACGTCGAGGATGTCGGGGAGAACCGGCAGCAGCGAGCCGCGGTTCTCGCCGCCGGTTGTCGTGTCCACGAGGACGAGCCTGGTGCCGGGCAGGTCGCGGACCGTCAACGGCAGAGCCAGCGACAGGTCGAACGCTGCGGCTGCGTCGACCGGCAGGAGGTTGTGCACGGTGCCGGGGTGCTCGAAGTCGTGGTTGCCCGGCAAAGCGTCGACGGGGACGGGTGAACCTGCGACCAGCCCGGCCCACGTCCGCCACTCATCCACCTGACCGTGGTTGGTGAGGTCGCCCTTCGCCACGAGGTGGGTGGCGCCCCATTCGACCGCATCGGCGATCGCCGCCCGGGCGCAGCGGGTCGGGTGCGGTTCCAGGTCGCCGGGGTCCTCCAGGATCGTGCCGCGGTGACCGAAGCTCGTCGCTCCGAGGTGGAGGTCGCTGATCGTCGCCAGCCTGACCAACTCCGCTCCGGGCAGTGCGGGCCGGGTCCGGAAGTTCACAGCCGCTAGAGGGTCGCCGTCGAAGGTGACCCGGACCCTGCCGGTCGTGTCCGGTGGCAGGCCCTCGATCACCGTTGCGCCCGGCAGGCCGTCGTCGTCGGAGCGGACCTTCGCCGCTGCGCCGACGGCCCGTCCCGAGTCGTCCAGCGGCTCGAACGTGAGGTCTCCGCCGGGTAGGCCGCGCCAGGTCAGTTGGAGCGAAGTGTCGTCGACGGCGAAGAGTCCGACCGGTCCTCGGCGAGCTACGTCCACGGCTCAGGCGAGGGCCGATCGAAGGTCTGACGAGACCCGCTCGGCGAGTGCGACCGAAACCCACATCCGTTCCTGGTGCTGGCGGATGACCTGTTCACCCTGGGGTACGGGATGGTCGGCCAGGAACGCCGCGATGCGGGTGGCGAGGGTCCGGTCGGTGACCGTCCTCACCCCTTCGAGCATCCTCGGCACCGAAGCGGAGGGGAAACGTCGGTTGATCTCCTCCCAGTGGCCCTCCACGAACGCCCACACGCCGGTCGTGGCGGCACGGTTCGCCAACGCCCGGCGGAGGAGGAACAGCCCGTCCTGGGTGCGGATCTCGTCGGTGAGTACGAGGTCGCAGAAACGACGCACCAACTCCGGGTCGTCTGCGTCCGCGAGGGCGCCTTGGTGGCGGAGCCGGTCCTGCGCGGTTTCCGCCGCGTTGGCCCGTCGGCGGATCTCCTCCCAGGTGTCCGCGTCGGCGCCGGTTGCGACGATCTTGACCGCAGCGTCCGCCAGGTCCGCGTCGACGTCGGCACCACCTGCGGAGGAACCGGCTGCGTCGAATCGTTGCCGGGCGAGTTCCCTCTGTCGAACATCCTGGCCGTGGGTCGCCACGGCGAGGGCGAGCGCGGCGCGCAGCGCCGTGACCCGGTCGGCCTCGCCTTCGACCTTCGCCGGGCCGAGAGCCTGGAGCGCCGGTCCGAGAAGGGCTCGCACCCAGGCCTGGAGGGCGGGCCGGGTCTCGTCGTCCACCAGTCGGTCGAACCAGGCGATGACCGAGATGATCCGGCGCCAGACCGACAGGTCGTCGTCGCCGCTCAGGGATCGCAGCAGCGGCAGCAGCCGCTCGATCGAGCCGCGCCCGGCCAGGAGGAGTGCCCACTCGTCCTCGACGAGGCCGTACCGTTCGAGCGGCGACAGGACCTCGGCGGCCCGGCCGGCGAGCACGGTCAGGTCATCGTCACCGAGGGCGACTCGGTAGAAGCCGCTGCCCTCGTGGTTGCCGACGATCCAGTCGATGTCCCCGTCGACGGGCACCGTCGCGGACTCGGTGTCGAGCAGGACCCTGATCTCCTCGGCGACGTCGCCCCGCCCGGTCCGCAGGACCACCGGCACGGCGCGGTCGGTCTCGTGTGCCGCGGTCACACCGGCGGCCGGATCCGGGGTGAACGCGAAGCGTTCCTGATGCAGCGCGATCGCCCCGTCGGTCCGATCGACGGTATGACGGGGTGTCCCGGCCGGTAGATCCAGGTGTCCATGATCGCCCGGACGGGTTCCCCGGTGGCCTCCTCGATCGCATCCCACAGGTCGGTGGTGCGGGTGTTCCCGTACTCGTGAGTGCGCAGGTAATGGCGGATACCGGCCTGGAAACGGTCCTCGCCGAGGTACTGCTGGAGCATCCGCACGACCGACGCTCCCTTCTCGTAGGTGAGGACGTCGAACATTCCCTCCGCGTCCTCGGCCGTCACGACCTCGTACTCGATCGGCCGTGTCGTGCTCAGGGAGTCCGTGTCGAAGGCCATCGACCGGGCGACACCGAAGTCGGTCCACCGGTCCCACTCGGGACGGAACGCGTCGGTCGTCATCATCTCCATGAACGTGGCGAACGCCTCGTTCAGCCAGATGCCCTCCCACCAACCCATCGTGACCAGGTCGCCGAACCACATGTGGGCGAGCCCGTTGGCGATGACGTCGGTGACCCGCTGCAGCTCCGGTTGGGTCGTCTCGGCCGGGTCGACGAGCAGCAGCGCTCCGCGGAACGTCACGCACCCCAGGTT
>JAGQSN010000273.1:0-4297 GCA_020439555.1 Acidimicrobiales bacterium
GAGATCGGGAAGTTCTCCACCGCCCGCTGCGTCTGGGCACCCCACAGCGCCTCGGCCGGAACCTCGACCTGCCCCATCGAGTCGTGCTCGACCCGCATCGCCGATGCTCCGCTGCCACTTCCTGTTCGTTGATCCGCGACGTTCATGCAGTCCGGTCTACCGGAACTCGTAGCGCTTCACGCTGAAAAAGGCCGATCGACAGGACGGAGCCGGATCGATCTCCATCGGCGACAGCGAGTGCGGTCAGCCGGGAGTCCGCTGACCGGCGTCGGCCGGCGTGCCCGAGGAGGCTGGAGGCTGGCAGGACGAACCCCGACCGGGCGATCCGGTGCCCGGAAAGCCTGGCTCGGCTCCCGTGGAGGGTTCGGCCGGCGCCTCTCCGTCCGCGGCCGGTGGCACCTCTGCCGGTTGCGGGGCGATCTCGGAGGCACCGGGTTGGGGTGTGACGGTCGCGGCGTCGGTGTTCGCTGCAACGTCGTCGTCGACGGTGAGGCCCGGCTCGACCACGACGCCCGTCGAACCCCACCGGTCGCCGCTCCACCGTGCGACGACGGCACCGTTCGAGTCGAGTCCCTCGACCACCAGTTCGCCGGGCTTCGAAGCAGCGCTGAGCGGATCGGGTCCCAAGGACTCGGCGGTCCGGGCGGACAGGACGGCCGTGCCGCCCTTCGGTGAGAACTCGTCGGACCCGCCTCCCGGGAAGGACGCACGAACCTTGGTCACACCGGCAGGCGCCTGCACGACCAGGACCCACCTCGGGGCCCCCTCAGGCACGCCCACGACGGAGGATGCCACCGACAGGGTCCTCGCTGGCACCTCGTCGTAGCGTTCTCCGACCACCTGGCCGACTGCATCAGGTGCACGGACGCCGACGTAGTAGCTACCGGTCGGGAAGCACCACCGCGGGGCGTTCCAAGACGGATCACCGTCGAGGTCCACTCCCCCATCGGTCAGGTAGCTGTAGGCCCGGACGTCGAGGACGGTCCCGTCATCGAGGGTGCGCGTGAAAAGGGCCGCCGCCGGACCGCTACCCGGCGAAACGCCCATGCCCGGCGCCGCCTTGGTCGCGAACCCGTCGACAGCGCGGTCTGCCGCCCCCTGACCGGATGTCCGTGATTCGTCCGCCGCGGGACCCTCGGCAGACGACGAGGCAACTTCGCCGGAGGCCTTGTCACCTTCGATCGAACGATCAGCAGCAGCGAGGCGAGTCGTGGTCCCCCCGTCGCTCCTGGATCGCCCGACCAGATACCCACCCCCGGCGGAGGCGACGAGCATCACGGCCGCCGCGACACCGGCCGCCCGGTTCCGACGTGCCGCTCGTGCCCGGATTCGCCGGGAAAGGTCGTCTGAGTCCGCCACGGGTTCTCCGTGAGCGGCGTCGAGGGAAGCGGACGCCGCCTGCAACGCCGACCTCAAACTCTTCTCCACCCCACTGGCGTCGTGGGACGACGGCTTCGCGGGTGTCTTCTCGTCCATCGTCTCCTCACCAGCCTCGTTCTCGTCTTTTCTCATCGTTCAGCGCTCGATTCGGGTCCGTAGCGTTGCGAGCCCCCGGTGCACGAGGGAGCCGACCGTTCCCGTCGGGCAGTCGAGCGCATCTGCGGTCTCACGTTCGGACAGCCCGGAGTAGAAGCGGAGCACGATCGCGGCACGCTGCTTCGACGGGAGTTGTGCGAGCGCATCGAGCAGTTCCCTGGCCTCCAGTTCGGCGACCTCGACCGAGAGCGTGCCGAGATGGCGGCGTTCCACCGCCCTACGGCGCAGGTGCGAACGGCACGCGTTCACCACCGCTCGTCGGGCGTACGCGGGCGGGTTGTCGATCCTGTCCCACTTGGCGTGAACACGCACGAACGCGTCCTGCACGAGGTCTTCTGCGACGGGCCGGGATCCGACGATCAGAGTCGCCGTGCGGACCAGGCCGGCCACCTCCGTCCTGTACAGGTCGTCGAAGCCGCTCGTGCGGACAGCGTGAAGTCGGGTGACCGTCGCACCGTCGTCACTGCTCTTCGTCACCGGTTCACCGACTCCCATCGCCTGTCCGACGCCTGGCTCGCCCCGCTCCTTGCAGCGCTCTCACGAAGTTGCGACCTCGTGTTTGAAGCCCCGGCACGACGCCGGTGCTACTTGGCGGCGGCCCAGCTGTCGCCGAACGAAAGGTTCACCTCGAGGGGCACGCTCAGGTCCGCTGCGCCTCGCATCACCGTCAACGTGAGCTCTCCGACCTCGTCGTGTTCCGCTGGCGGCACTTCGAGGATCACCTCGTCGTGCACCTGCAACGTGATCCGGCTGTGGTGACCGGCTTCGGCCAGAGCTGCGTCGAGCCGGATGAGGGCGACCTTGAAGATGTCGGCGGCGAGGCCCTGGATGCCGGCGTTCATGGCCTGGCGCTCCCCGGCCATTCGGATGCCCCGATTGTTCGAGGCCAGTTCGGGTATGGGGCGTCGCCGCCCGAACAGGGTCTCGGTGTAACCCCGCTCACGCGCCTCGGCCACGGTCGACTCCATGTACGCCTTCACCGCCGGGAACGCTGCGAAGTAGGCGTCGAGAATCTCGGCCGCCTCGCCTCGACCGATGTTGAGCCGTTGGGCGAGCCCGTATGCCTCCATCCCGTACGCGAGGCCGTAGGAGACCATCTTTGCCTTGGCCCGCTGCCCGCCGGTCACCTCGGACGGGTCGACGTGGAACACCCGCGCCGCGGTGGCCGTGTGGATGTCCTCCCCAGCCGTGAACGCCGCGATCAGACCGGGATCCTGAGCGAGGTGTGCGATGCAGCGGAGTTCGATCTGGTTGTAGTCCGCCACGAGGAGCTCGAAACCTTCCGCCGGCACGAAGGCCTCACGGAAGGCCTTGCCCTCCTCGGAACGGACCGGGATGTTGTGCAGGTTCGGGGCGTCCGAGGACAGTCGACCCGTCCGGGCGACCGTCTGGTTGAAGGTGGCGTGGATCCGCCCGTCGGGTGCGACCTCGGCGAGGAGGCCGGTGCCGTAGGTGGAGCGGAGCTTCTCCACTTCCCGGTACCGCAGGAGGTGCTCGACGATCGGGTGCTGGCCGACCATCTTCTCCAGAGACGCGGCGTCCGTCGAGTAGCCGGTCTTGGTCTTCTTGGTCGGGGTCAGGCCGAGCTTGTCGAAGAGGATCGTGCGGAGCTGAGGGGTCGAGTTGACGTTGAAGTCCTCGCCGGCGTCGTCGCGGATCTTGCGACTCAGCTCCTCGGCTTCGCTTCCGAAACGGTCGTTGAGCGCCTGGAGCGCATCCCGGTCGACACCGACTCCGAGGTGTTCCATCTTGGCCAGCACGGCGACGAGCGGGACCTCGATCGTGTCGTTCAGGTCCCGGAGGCCCTGCGCGTCGAGCGCCGCGACCATCGGTTCCACGAGTGTCGCGACAGCGAGCGCGTGGCGGGCTGCGATCTGGCCTTCCTCGACGACTCCGTCACCCGAACCCAGATCGAGCTGTCCTTCGGGCGGAGCGGTGCCTTCGGGCATCTCGTAGGGCGTGTATCGCCGGAGAACGTCGCCGACGGCGTAGCGGGTTTCGGCGGGGTCGAGGAGGTACGCCGCGAGGGTCGTGTCGATGGCCAACGGTGGGAGCACCCGGTCACCGTCGACGAACAGCAGGTGGCGGAGGATCGGCTTGGCCGGGTGCGCCGCGAACGTCCTCGCCGCCAACGCGCTGCCGAGGGATGCGTCCACGTCGCCGTCGAGGAGCAGATCCGCCGGGATCCAGGCAACTTCGGCGACGTCCGCGTCGGTCACCAACGCGAGTCCTCGGAGCCGGGATCGGGCCTCGGCACCTTCCCACGCTGCGGCGACAGCGACAGGGCCGGCATTCGGGCCGACAGCAGCGACCGCGTCCAGTACGCCGATGGCCTCCTCGACCGAAGCGACGCTCCGCACCTCCGCCTCCAGCACCTCCGCCGAGGTTGCAGAGGACCCCAGGTCGGAGCCGAGTGCCTCGGACAACCGGTCGTAGAGGGTCCGGAACTCCAGGAAGTCGAACAGGTCGCGGACCTCTTCGACGTCGGGGTTCGGGAAACCGATGTCGTCGAGACCTACACCGAGGTCGACGTCACGGATCAGCACCATCAACTGCTCGTTGCGCCGCGCCTGTGCCTCGTTCTCGCTCAGGTTCTGACGCAGCTTGGGGGTCTGGTCCTCGACGTTGGCGAAGATCCCGTCGAGGCCGCCGTAGGTGTTGACGAGCTTGGCGGCGGTCTTCTCACCCACCCCTGGAACGCCGGGCAGGTTGTCGCTCGTGTCCCCTCGGAGCGCGGCGTAGGCGACGTAGTCGCGGGGGT